>JBQGDK010000386.1:0-14262 GCA_052039025.1 Actinomycetota bacterium | reverse complement strand
TCCTCGATCGTCCGCTGGCTCACCCGCCGATCGTACGCCTCTCTTCGCTGGGCGTGGCAGGCGTCTCCCAGCCGACGGAGGGCGCGTCGGCCCAGAGGCGCTCGAGGTCGTAGTAGCCGCGCTCCTCGGCCCGGAACACGTGGGCCACGAAGTCGACGAAGTCGAGCAGGACCCACCGCCCCTCGCGCTGGCCCTCACGGCGGACCGGCCGGAAGCCCTGGGCCTTGAGGGCACGCTCGATCTCCTCGGCGACCGTTCGAACCTGGCGATCGGTGGTCCCGCTGGCGATCACGAAGTAGTCGGTGATCCCGATCAGATCGCGGACGTCGAGGATGACGATCTCCGTGGCCTGCTTCCCGGCGGCAGCTCGGGCCGCGGCGACGGCCAGGTTCCGGGACTCGCTCACGCGCCTCCGAGACACGGATCGCGGACGTCCTCGCTCATCGCGAACGTGGCGGCGCTCGATGTCGCCGGGGAACCCGTGCTGGCCACGTTCACGATCGGTTCGTACCCTCCGGGGGTCATGGTCATCGCACCGCCGACCCGCTGCCGGTTCGCCCCATTCAACACCACGGTCCGGACTTCGTCACCCGGGCCGAAGGGCCCCCGAGGTCCTCACCGGTACAGCCCCGCCTTGTCGATGTAGGTCTTCACCCCCTCCGGTACGAGATACCGGACGGGGCGGCCCTCCGCGACGCGCTCTCGGATGTCCGTCGACGAGATCGCCAGGGCCGGGACGGACATCACCGACACATTGGGATGGCTGGTCGGGGCCTCGGCCTCGAACCGGGCGATGTCGTAGCCGGGCCTGGTCGCGGCGATGAAATGAGCTAGCTTCAGCACCTCCTCGGGATCCTTCCAGTGGAAGATCTCCAGGATCGCGTCCGCGCCCGTGATGAAGAACAGCTCGGTCCCCTCCTCCTCCTGCTCGCGGAGCGACTCCAGGGTGTCGCGGGTGTAGGTCGTCCCCGCCCGGTCGATCTCCAGCCGGGACACCCTGAAGTGGGGGTTGCTGGCGGTGGCGATCACCGTCATCAGGTACCGGTCCTCGGCCGGGGTCACGTCGCGGTGCCCCTTCATCCATGGCTCTCCCGTTGGGATGAACACGACCTCGTCGAGGTCGAACTCCCAGAAGGCCCCCTCGGCGGTGACCAGGTGGCCGAAGTGGATCGGGTCGAACGTCCCCCCCATCACCCCCAGCCGCCGCGGCGTCACCACCGGATTGTAGGTCCGGTCTCGTCGTTCCCCATGGATTTCCACAGGGTCGGCTGAACGTCCGGCTTGTGACCCGCGTGTGCCGGGTGTATCCATATCGCCCGATGGGGCTTCTCGGTCGCCGGGACTTCCTCCTGATCCTCGTGGCCTTCGGCCTGTCCGCGCTGGGCGACTACGTGGCGCTCATCACGCTGACGCTGCGGATCCAGGAGTCGACCGGCTCGGGGTGGGCCGTGGCCGGGCTGCTCCTGACGGGGCTCGTCCCACCAGTGGTCCTGGCGCCGGTCGCCGGGCTGCTGGTCGATCGCCTGGAGACGGTCCGCGTGCTCGTGGTGACCGCGTTGCTCCAGGCCGGGATCGCCGCGACGCTGGCCTTCACCGGCGGCGTGGCCCCCACCCTCGTCCTGTCCTTCCTTCTGGGAGCGGGCGTGGCGATCACGCAGCCGGCCGTGTTCGCGCTCCTCCCCCGCGCCGCCGGCGAGGACCGGACCACCCCGGCCAATGCCTACCTCGAGGTGGCCCGGTGGGGCGGGGCCGCGGCGGGGCCGGTGCTCGCTGCCGTGATGTCGGACGTGGTCGGGGCAGGCTCCACGCTCCTGGTGAACGCGGGCACGTTCCTGGTGGTGGCCCTGCTCGTGTCGTTCCTCAAGGTGCGTCGCCACCCCGAGCCCTCCGAGGGCGTCCCCACCCGGAGGGGCCATGCTCGCCAGGGCATCGTGTTCATCGCCCGAGATCCGCTCCTGAGGGTCATCGTGCCGATGGTCGGGCTCATGGTCGTCTTCGCCGCCGCGGATAACGTCGCCGAGGTGTTCTTCGCCGTGGACGTCCTTCGGGCCGGCGACACCGGCTACGGCGTCCTGATCACCACGTGGACGATCGGGATGGTGATCGGCTCGACCGCGGCGGGACGCTTCCTGAGCCCGGCCCGCCTTGCTCCGGCCGTCGTCGTGCTCCCGATCGTGGGCGGTGGCGCTGTGGTGCTGGCCGCGGCGGCGGCGATCTACCCGCTGGCCGTGGCGATGTTCCTCGTCGGCGGTTTCGCCAACGGGGTCGAGCTGGTCGGGATGCGAAGCCTGCTCCACCGCCGGGTGCCCCACCGGCTCCAGGGTCGAGCGTTCGCCGCCTACTACGGCATGGTCCAGGCCGCCCAGATCGTGGCCCTGGGCGCCAGCGGCGGGCTCGTGGAGGCGGCGGGGCCTCGGCTGACGATGCTGATCGCTGGGATGGGGACGGCGGCGGTGGGCATGGTCGGCACGCTCCTGTACGCCCGGATCCCTTCGGGGCAGCGGCGAGCCCCGGAGCCCGCCACGCCGCCGGTGCCCGCCTAGCCTGTCAGCTCCGCGACCCATTCCCGGAGGCGGGGCAGGTGCTCCTGGTGGTGCTGGTGGCCGGATTCACGGAACCACTCGTCGGCGACCTGGTCGATCCGCGGGAGCCGATCCCACTCGTCGAGCATCCGGGCCCGCGACGCGTGAAGCTCCGCCCGTACCGTGTCCAGGTCGGCGTCGCGCCAGACCTCCCACCACTCCCGGTTCAGCTCCTCGCTGTCGTGATCCCAGCCCGAGTACGTGCCGGCCCGGACCTGCTCAAGGACCCTGGCCGCCTCCGCCATCCAGCACCCCACGTGGGCCATCAGGTCCTTCACCGACCAGTCCTCGTAGTAGCCGACCACCACGACCCGGTCGGGGGACAGTCGGGCGAGCAGGGCCCGGAACTCGGCCCAGGCCCGATCCTCCAGCTCGATGAGGTCGCGTTTCCGGTCCGTCATCACTCCTCCTCCGGGATGAACTCGAACGGCCGGCCCGCGATCACGACCTCGTCGCCGCGACGGGCCCCCTCCGCCTCGAGGCGGCGCTCCACACCGAGCCGACGCAGCCGGCCCTGCAGCTCGATCACCTCGCGCGGATCCTCCAGGTCGGCCTCACGGACCCATCGCTCCACCGTGCGACCCTCGACGCGGTAACGGCGGTCGCCGACCTTCCTGACGGTGAACGCTTCGCGGCCGGGCCGGAGCACCACCCTCGGCCGGCGTTCCGTTGAGGGCGTCGCGTCGGCCAGGGCCGCGAGCCGCTCGGAGAGCTCCACGATCCCCTGGCCGGTCACCGCCGAGACCGTGGCCTGGTCCGGGTCCAGCCGGGGCGGCTCCTCGACGAGGTCGGCCTTCGTCACCACCACCAGCGAGGGGCGATCGGTCAGCGCCGGGTCGTACTCGGCCACCTCGGCGCGGACCGTGGCCAGGTCGGCCGCGGCATCCGGCGATGAGGCATCGACGACGTAGGTGATCACGCGGCACCGCGAGACATGCCGGAGGAACCGGTGGCCGAGCCCGCGTCCCTGGTGAGCGCCCTCGATCAGCCCCGGGACGTCGGCCACGACGAGCCGGCGCTCGCCGTCACCGGCGACGCCGAGGTTCGGGGAGAGCGTGGTGAACGGATACTCAGCCACCTTCGGGCGGGCTGCCGTGAGCCGGGACAGGAGCGTGGACTTGCCGGCGTTGGGCAGGCCGACCAGGCCGATGTCGGCCACGTGGCGCAGCTCCAGCTCGACGCGGTGCTCCTCGCCAGGCTCGCCGGCCTCGGCGCTCCTCGGGGCTCGGTCCCGGGGCGAGGCCAGGGACGCGTTCCCCCGGCCGCCGCGCCCACCCCGGGCGACCACGACCCCGGCCTTCGGCCCGACGAGGTCGGCCACCGGGCCGCGCTCCTCGCGAACCATGGTGCCGTCGGGAACCCGCAGGACGAGGTCGTCGCCGTCGGCACCACGCCGGTTGGCGCTCCGGCCCGGTTCCCCGTCGGCGGCCCGCTGGTGCGGGTGCCGGGCCAGCCACGACAGGTCGTACACGTCCGGGGAGACCTCGAGCACGAGGTCGCCGCCCTTCCCCCCGTCACCCCCATCCGGCCCGCCGCGGGGGACGTGCGCCTCGCGACGGAACGACGCGGCGCCATCACCGCCGCGCCCGCCCCGCGCGAAGATCACCGCCTCGTCGACGAAGGTGGGCATTTCGGCGAGTATAGGTTTCGCCATGGGACCCGAGCCGCGCATGGTGTGGCTCGTCCGGCCGGGGAGCCCCGAGGCCTCTGAGGGACGGCTCTCCGTGGAGCGCCACGCGCTCACGTTCGCCGGCAAGGACGAGGAGGAGCCGCTCCCGATACCGCTGAACCGCGTCCGCCGCGTCCGTCGCCGGCGAGGAGCGCCGATCCTCGAGATCGAATACACGGACGCCCGTGCCGAGGTCTCCCGGGTGTTCGTGTTCTTCGTCGAGCCGCCCCCGCTCCACCGGCGCCGGGGTCGCACGTGGCTGTTCCCCACGCGGGGGATGGAGCGGGCCGCCTCGGCCGTCGGCCTCCGGACGGCCGCGAGGACCCTTCGCGGCGAGATCGACGCCTGGGTCGAGGCGATCCGCGGGGCCGCCGGCTAGGGCCCGAACACGTCGAGCCCGCGCCCACCTCGGACGGCGGCGGCGACCGCCAGGGCGACCGAGAGCCCGCCGAAGATCGCGGGGATCGCCACCCACTCCCGTCCCACCATCGCCCGGTGGGCGAGGCCGTCGAGGAGGCCGAGGGCCGCGGCGAATGCCGCGAGCGGGAGCCCCAGATACCAGGGGGCCAGGACGGCGAACACGAACGCCAGCACGACGAACGTGACGATCCAGAGCCGCTCGCGGAACGCCCGAAGCCCGGGCTCCGTCATCGGGCGCGGATCAGGCCGTGTCGATCGAGACGAGTCGCCGGCCGCGGGAGGAGTGGAACCGGACCACCCCCGGCACGGTGGCGAAGAGCGTGTCGTCGCCCCCCCTGGCCACGCCGGTTCCGGGGTGGATCCGCGTGCCCCGCTGGCGCACGACGATCGAGCCCGCCTTCACGGTCTCGCCGCCGAACGCCTTCACGCCGAGCCGCTTGGCCTCGCTGTCCCGGCCGTTCCGGGACGCCGCCGCTCCCTTCTTGTGCGCCATGACGCCCCCAGGATACCAGCCTCAGGTGGCCTTCTTCCTGGTGGCCGTGGTCTTCCTGGCTGTGGGCTTCTTCGCCGACTTCCTGGCGGCCGGCTTCTTCGCCGCGGTCTTCTTCGCCGCGGCCTTCCTGGCAGGGGTCTTCTTCGCCGCGGTCTTCTTCGCCGGGGCCGGCTCGGCCACGGCCTCCTCCTCTGGCGCGGTCGCCTTGACCTGTGGGCTGAGCCTGACCTCCTCGACCTCCAGGAGCGTCATCAGCTGGCGGTGACCCTGGGTCCGGCGGTACCCGCTCTTGGGGCGGTACTTGAACACCCGGACCTTGTCGCCCTTCTTGTCGCCGAGTAGCTTCGCGGTGACCCGGGCCTTCGACAGCCCCTTGCCGTGATGGGCCTTGCCGTCGTCGTCGACGACGAGGATCGGCTCGAACTCCACCGACGAGCCCGGGTCCACCTTCATGAACTCGACCTCGATCACGTCGCCGGGGGCGACCCGTTCCTGCTTGCCTCCGACCTTGATCACGGCGTACATCCGGCCCTCCTGTTCAGGTCACGTCGTGGGTGAGCAAGATACCGCGGCCCTCGCACGTCGGGCATGGCTCCGAGAAGGCCTCCAGGAGGCCGGCGGATACCTTCTTCCGGGTCATCTCCAGCAGCCCCAGCGGGGTGATGTCGAACACCTGCGAGCGGGTCTTGTCCCGGGCCAGGGCCTCCTGGAACGTCCGGATCACCTGGTTCCGGTTCCGCTCGAACAGCATGTCGATGAAGTCGATGACGATGATCCCCCCGATGTCCCGGAGCCGGAGCTGGCGGGCGATCTCCTCGGCGGCCTCGAGGTTCGTCTGGACCACGGTCTCCTCGAGGTTCGACTTGCCGACGTGTTTGCCGGTGTTCACGTCGATGACGGTCATCGCTTCGACCCGGTCGATGATCAAGTACCCGCCCGAGGGGAGCCACACCTTCCGCTCCAGTGCCTTGTGGATCTGCTCGGCGACGTGGAACTCCTCGAAGAGCGGCAGCGGGCCGTCGTGGAGCCGGATCCGGTCGACGAGCTCGGGCGCCACGTCGCGCAGGTACGCCGACACCCGCTCGTAAGCTTCGCGGGAGTCGGTAACGATCTCCCGGAACTCAGCGGGCGAGAACACGTCGCGGACCACCCGCTCCTCCAGGTCGGGCTCCTCGTACAGCGTGTTCGGCGCGCGTCCGCGGCGGGCCTTCCGTCGGACCTGCTCCCAGACCTTCTTCAGCCGGTCGAGGTCGGCGGCCATGTCCTCCTCGCTGGCGCCCTCGGCGGCCGTGCGGACGATCACGCCGGCCTCGGAGGGCCGGACCTTCTTCAGGATCTTGCGGAGCCGTTCCCGCTCCGCGTCGGAGACCCGGCGGCTGATCCCCGAGGCCCCGCCGTCCGGCACGTACACGAGGTACCGGCCCGGGAGGCTGACCTGCGCCGTGAGGCGGGCCCCCTTGCCGCGCAGGGGGTCCTTCGTCACCTGGACGATGACCGACTGCCCCGGCTTGAGCGCCTGCTCGATCCGGCGCTCCCCGTGCTCGACGTCCTCGTCGTAGGACACCTCGCCGGCGTACAGCACCGCGTTCCGTCCTCGTCCCACGTCGACGAACGCGGCCTCCATGCCGGGCAGCACGTTCTGCACGCGGCCGAGGTAGATGTTGCCGACCATGGAGCGGGCCCCGGTCCGGGTCACGTAGTGCTCGACGAGCTCGCGGTCCTCGACCACGGCGATCTGGAGCCGCTCGCCGTGCTCGGTCATCAGCATGGTCTTGTCCGTCCGCCGGGGGGCGTGGACCTGGGGCCGACGACGCCGGCGGTCGCCGGCGGTCCGGCGGGCCGCTCGCGAGGTCCGGGTCGGCCCGCTTCGACCTCGCTCCTCACCCTTCGCCTTCGCTTTCGGGACCCCCTCGGCCTTCGGCGTCGCCTCGGCGGCGATCGCCGCGGAGGCGCCCGCCGCGCCCTGGGTCGCGCCCGACGCCTTCCGCCGACGCCGGCGCCGGCGGCTCTTCGGCTTCGGCGCCTCCGAAGCCTCCCGGGCGGCGTCTTCCTCGGCCCGGGCGGCCGTGGTCGCCTCGGTCACAGCCTCCGTGCCGGTGGCCGCGCCGTCGTCGGCGGCCTTCGGCTTGGAGCTCCGGCGGCGCGACCTCGATCGGGAGCGCCCCTGGCTCTTCCGCTTCGGCGCCTCCCCGGCGGCGCTCTCCTCGGTCGAGACGGCCGCCTCGGCGGCGGCCTCAGCCCGGTCGGCCTCGCCGGCGGGCTTCTTCGAGCCCGAGCCTCGTCCGCGGCCCCGGCTGCCTCGCCGGCGGCGGCGCGTGCGCGGCCGCGCTTCCGTGGACCCCTCTTCGGCCGGGGCGGCCTGGGGGTCCGCTGCTTCCTCGGTCATGCCACGTTCCTTTCCGCCCCGAAGGGCTCCCTCCCGACCTCGTCACGCGGCCGCCGGCGTCGCCCCGGGCGACGCGGGCCTCCGTGATCGCGGTCGGCACGTCCTCGTCGTCACCGGCCACCGAGCGCGGGCCCCTCACATCGAACAGACGTTCGAGCGAGAGGCCTGGGACCGGCCCCGTGGGGGGCCTGGGGACTCGGTGGACCGGGTGCACTACTCCCAGGATAGCAGGGGGCTCCCCCCGCTCCCCTCACTTGAAGCGGCGCATGTGGACGTTCAGGAGGAGGCCGACGGAGGCCCAGTTCGTCAGCATGGCGGTGCCCCCGTAGGAGACGAGAGGGAGTGGGATCCCGGTGACCGGCATGATCCCCATGGTCATGCCCACGTTCACCACGACCTGGAACGCCAGCATCGTGACGATGCCGGTGGCCAGCAACGTCCCGAAGGCGTCCCGGGAGAGGAGGGCGATGCGGAGGCCCCGCCAGAGCAGGATCGCGAACAGGGCCAGCAGCAGGATGGCCCCCACGAACCCCAGCTCCTCCCCGACCACCGTGAACACGAAGTCGGTGTGCTGCTCCGGCACGAAGTCGAGGTTCGTCTGGGACCCGTTCAGGTAGCCTCGCCCGAACAGCCCGCCCGAGCCGATGGCGATCTCGGCCTGCTGGAGGTTGTAGCCGGCCCTGAGCGGGTCGGCCGCCGGGTCGAGGAAGCTCCGGAGCCGGGCGATCTGATAGTCCTTCACGATCCCCAGGTGGAACGCGATCACGACCCCGAAGACCGCCACCCCGACGAGGATCAGGATGTGCCGCATCCGGGCTCCCGCCACGACCAGGATCGCGATCAGGACCGCGGCGAACACCATCATCGTCCCCACGTCGGGCTGGAGGAAGATCAGCGCCATCGGCGCCGCGGCGATCCCGGCGGCTCGCCACACGTGCTCGAGCCGGATCTCCCGCAGCTCGGACAGGTAGGCGGCCAGCGCCGCCACCACCGCCAGCTTCGCCACCTCCGCGGGTTGGAACTGGAAGCCGAACAGCGAGATCCATCGCTGGGCCCCGGCGGTCTCGTCGCCGATAGGCGTCAGCACCAGAAGGAGCGCCAGCAGGAGCACGGCATAGGCGATCCCCGCGTAGACCTTCACCAGCCGATAGTCGAACGTGGTGACCACGGCCATGACCACGACGCCGAGCATGAGGAAGCCGACCTGGCGCTTGAGGTAGAAGCCGGGATCCTCGCCGAGCGTGCGCAGGCCCTGCTGGGTCGCCGAGTACACCATCAGCAGCCCGAACACCGCCAGGCCGAGCGCCGCCGCGATCAACGTCGGGTCGAGATGCTTGAGCGGGCCCTCCCGGTTCGCCAGACGGCCGATCGTGGCGTCCATCAGTCGGTCACCTGCCCGCTGATCTGGAAGGCCCCCGGCTCGAGGTGCAGGAGCCCCTCAAGGACCCGCCGGACGATCGGCGCGGCCACCTGGGAACCGTGGCCGCCCTCCTCCACCACGGCCACCACCACGAACTGGGGGTCGTCCGCGGGGGCGATCGCCGCGAACCACGAGTGGGGTTGCTTGCCGTGCACCTCGGCCGTACCGGTCTTCGCCGCCACCGGGGTCGAGGACAGGGGGAAGCCCGCGAACGCGGTGGTGGCCGTCCCCGACGCCGAGGAGACCACCCCTCGCAGCGCGTTGGAGATCGCCGCCAGCTGCGCCCGCCGCAGGGGGACCCGGCCGATCCGCTCCCCCTCGAACCGGCGGACCGGCGTGCCGTCGGGGCGCTGGACCCGGAGGGCGACCTGGGGCCGGTACACCGTGCCGCCATTGGCCAGCGCCCCGTAGGCCGCGGCGAGCTGGAGCGGGGTCACCAGGAGGTCGCCCTGACCGATCGACATGTTGATGTTGTCGCCGGGGAGCCAGGTCGACTCGGGGAACAGCTCCGGGTAGGCCCCGTTGATCTCCTGCTTCCACCGGGCGTCCGGGACCCGGCCGGCCGCCTCACCCGGGATGTCGATCCCGGTGAGATCGCCGAACCCCCACCGCCGGAGGTGGTGCTGCATCATGTCCCCCCTGGCCTCCCGCTCCACCCAGAACTGAAGGCCCCAGTTGTAGAACACCGTGTCGCAGGACCGGATCAGAGCCTCGGCGAACGAGATCCCACCGCGGTCGACGACCTCCCAGTTGTGGAAGACGGTCCCCGACTCGTCGCCGGGGACGATGAACTCGCCGGGACAGTTGTAGAACCCCTCCGACCTGGCGTACCCGGCCTTCATGGCGGCCGCCGCCACGAACGGCTTGAACGTGGATCCCGGCGGGTACTGCCCGGCGATGGCCCGGTTCGACAGCGGGAAGTTCGAGCTGGGCCGGCGGAGGATGTCGAACTCGCGCTGGGTCAGCCCGTCGGCGAACTGCCGCGGGTCGTAGTCCGGGTACGAGGCCATGGCCAGGACGTGCCCGTCGTTCGGATTCAGCACCACCACGGCCCCGGCCGAGGCCCTCACGTACGTCCCGGTCTCCTCGTCGACCACCGAGACGCGGGCCTGGTTGACGGCGTCCTCCAGCGTGTCCTGGGTCAGCTCCTGGATGTCGGCGTCGATCGACAGCACGAGGTCGTTGCCGGGCACCGGATCCTCGACGCCGAGGATGCTCTGCACCTCGCCCTGGGCGTTCACCTCCTGCTTGATCAGGCCGTCCAGGCCGCGGAGGAACTGCTCGTACTGCTGCTCGACACCGCCCCGCCCGACGAGCTGGCCGGGGCGAACCTCGGCGAACGACGGATCGAGGAGCTCGTCCGGGCTGATCTCGCCGAGGTAGCCGAGGAGATGCGGCGCCAGGGTGCCCCGCACGTACCTGCGCACCCCGACCTCCTCGAAGTTCACGCCCGGGAAGTCGCTCGGGTGCTCGGCGATGTAGATCGCGACGGCCTCGGGGGCGCCCTCGTACACCGGGACGGGCTGGTAGGGGAGGTAGTCGGGATCGTGGAGCCGCCTGCCGAGCTCGATCGTGCTCGTGTCGAGCAGGTCGGCCAGGCGGTCGATGACCTCTTCCTCGTTCCGGAGCTCATCGCGGTCGATCGTCACCACGATCGTTCGCCGGTTGTCGACCACGGGCTCGCCGTTCCGATCGAGGATCCGGCCCCGAGGGGCCGGGTTCGGGATCAGCCGGACGGAGTTCCCGGTGGCGCGCTCCTGGTACTCCTCCGCGGCCAGCACCTGGAGGAACCACAGCCGGGTCACCAGCGCCGCGAAGGCGAACGCGATCACCGCCGCCAGCGCCGTCATCCTCCGGCGGCCGTCGCTCATCTCACCACCGGTGGACCTTCTTCGCCCGCGTGGTCTCGGCCACCCGACGGAGCAGCGGGTACGCCAGGGGCGTCAGGATCGCGTTGTACGCGGCAGACAGGACCGCGACGCGAAACAGGAACAGGGCGTCCCCCGGCAGCCGGCCGAGCAGGAACGCAACGAAACCGTAGAACAGCACGCCGGCGAACGTCCCTCCGCCCACGAGCATCGTGGGGAGAGCGGGGCTCGGCGTCGTGATGAACTGCCGCACCGTCCCGACCACGTAGCCGAGGAGGGTGAGGACGAGCGCCGTGATCCCCTTGGGGTCGTTCAGCAGGAAGTCCTGAGCCATCCCGGCCGAGAACCCCCCGATGGCCCCCGATCCCGGGCCCTCGAGCATCGCCAGCACGACCGTCACGAGGTACATCAGCTCCGGCTTGGCGCCGCCCAGCTTGATCTGGGCGAAGACCGTCGATTGGAGCAGCAGGGCCGTGACGACGACCGCGATCCACGCAAGCGTGCGTCGCACCGGGCCAGTCTACTCGGGGTCGCTCAGGGGGCGTCCGCATCCGCCGGCGGCAGCGGCGCGGGTTCGCGACCGGTGATCACGCCCACGGTGTAGAGACGGGAGAAATCGACCCGTGGCCGGACCCGGACCTCCAGCGTGAGGTTCGAGGGATCGGGCTCGACACTGTCGACCACCCCGACCTGGATCGATGGTGGGAACACGCCGCCGAGGCCCTCCTCCACGGTGTACCCCGAGGTCTCCACGGTCTCGCCGGGCTGGACCTCGGTGTCGGCGTCGATCAGCCGGAACAGCAGCGGCTCCTCTCGCTGGCCCTGGAGCACCCCACGCTCGCCGCTGGCGTCGAGCCGCACGCTCACCGACGAATCGGGGTCGATGATCAGCATGACCTTCGCCGAGGCCCGGTACACCTCGACGACCCGGCCCACGAGCCCGTCGGCGGCGATCACCGGCATGTCCACGGCGACGCCGTCGAGGGCCCCGCGGTCGATGTACACGGCCCACTCGAAGTTCCCGGGCGTCTCCCCGGTGACCCTCGCGCCCATGACCTGGAACCCGAGCCGCTCCGACAGGCCGAGCAGCCGGCCCAGCTCGGCGTTCTCCCTGCGGAGCGAGTTGACCTCGGAGGCCTGCCGCCGCAGCGTGGCGATCTGCTCCCGGAGCGCGGCATTCTCCTCGGCCAGCGTCCCCGACCGGAACACGTTCGTGACGAACGAGCCGACCGGGCGGACCACCGCGGCCACGCCCTCCTGGAGCGGACCGACGATCGCCCCCAGCCCCCGCCCGAGCGCCGCCATCGGACCCTCGCGCCCGCCCCTGGCGTCGACCGTGATCGTGATGAGGCTCGCCACGAGCAGGCCCAACACGACCAGACGGGTGCTCCGGACGCGTCGATACGTGGTGGCCATGCCGCCTTACCGGCGGCCGGAGGAGACCAGGACCCGCTTCATCGCCTCGAACTCCTCGAGGCACCGGCCCGAGCCCAGCACCACGCAGTAGAGCGGGTCGTCGGCCAGGCGGACGGGCATGCCGGTCTCGTGCTTCAGCCGCTCGTCGAGCCCCTTGAGCAGCGCGCCGCCTCCGGTTAGGACGATCCCCTGGTCCATCAGGTCCGCGGCGAGCTCGGGGGGGCACCGGTCGAGCGTGTTCTTGATCGCGTCGATCACCGCGTTCACCGGCTCCTCGATCGCCTTCCGGACCTCCTCGGCGGAGATGTGGATCGTCTTGGGCAGCCCCGTGACCAGGTCGCGTCCCTTGATCTCGGCGATCATCTCGTCGGGGGTGGGGAACGCCGAGCCGACGGCCTGCTTCAGCGCCTCCGCGGTCCGCTCGCCGAGGACCATCGAGAACTCCTTCTTGGCGTACGCGATGATGGCCTCGTCGAGCTCGTCCCCCCCGACCCGCACCGACGTCGCCGTGACGATGCCGCCCATCGAGATCACCGCGACCTCGGTGGTGCCGCCCCCGATGTCCACCCCCATCGAGCCGACCGGCTCGTGGATCGGCATGCCCGAGCCGATCGCCGCGGCCATGGGCTCCTCGATGATGTACGCGGCCCGGGCACCCGCGGAGATCGTGGCCTCCTCAACCGCTCGCTGCTCCACACCGGTGATGCCGCTGGGGACGCAGACGACAACCCGGGGCTTCGCCAGGAACCGACGGGTGTGGACCTTCTGGATGAAGTATCGGAGCATCTTCTCGGTGACGTCGAAGTCGGCGATGACGCCATCCTTCAGGGGGCGGATCGCCTGGATGTGGGCCGGGGTCCGGCCGATCATCCGCTTGGCCTCGGTCCCCACGGCCAGGACCTGCTTGTTCTCGATGTTGATCGCCACCACGGAGGGCTCGTTCAGCACGACCCCCCTCCCCCGGACGTACACGAGGGTGTTCGCCGTCCCGAGGTCGACCGCCATGTCGCGGCCGAGAAGGCCGGTGAGACCTTCGGGGCGATCGGGGCGGTCGTTCGTCTGCTGGGGACTCATGTCGTCTTCAGGCCGGCTCTCCTCGAGCGGCATCGACCCTTACTACACCACCCTCCCGGTTCCCGCAATCGATTCCGGGAACCCTAACCGAATCGTTACTCGGCCGTCCGCCCCGGTGCCGCTCCCGGCCGGGGCGCCTCGACCGGAAGGTCCGAACCTACCACATGGAAGGTTCGGGCCTGGACGTAACCGCAAGGGGTCGCGTAGGGTCTAACGATCCGGATGGTCCCTCATCACCGCATCCCGTCGCCCGCCCCGTCCCGCATGCCCCGGGGAGTCGTGCGGTGAGGGCGGCCGTGCTGTTTCCGGGCCAGGGGTCGCAGTACCCCGGGATGGCCGACCCCTGGGCCGACCACCCCGAAGGCCGGAGGGTGCTGGACGAGGCCTCGACCGTCCTCGGCTATGACGTCGTCGAGGCCTGTCGCGACGGGGATCGCCTGGCCGACACCGCCGTGGTCCAGCCCGCCCTGTTCGCCTGCGACCTGTCCTCGCTGCGCGTCCTCGAGGCCGAGGGGCTCCGGTTCGAGATGACCGCCGGGCACTCGCTCGGCGAGTTCGTCGCGCTCGTGGCGGCCGGCGCCACCGACGACGGGCCCACCCTCGAGGCCGTGGTCGAGCGCGGGCTGGCGATGCACGAGGCGGCCGAGGCCGCCGAGGGGGCGATGAGCGCGCTGGTCGGCATCTCCCCTGACGAGGCCGCCGAGATCGTGAGGGTCGCCGGCCGCGGAGACGTCCTGATGGTGGCGAACGAGAATAGCCCGAAGCAGACCGTGGTCTCCGGCACCGTAGCCGCGGTGGAGCGGGCCGAGGACCTGGCCCGGAGCCGGAAGGCCCGGGTCGTCCGGCTCAACGTGGCGGGGGCGTTCCACTCCCCGCTCATGCAGCCGGCCCTCGACCGGGTCCGGACCGCCGTGGCCCGGCTCGCGTTCCGAGC
>JBQGDK010000385.1:0-3110 GCA_052039025.1 Actinomycetota bacterium | reverse complement strand
GCCAGAACTCGTCGATCTGATCGGGTCGATCGAGCACGATGAGCTCCAGCCCCTGAGCGAACCCCGCCGAGGGCGCGTGCAGCCCCCTCTCCAGCACGCGCTCCAGGACCGCTCGAGGGATGGGATCGGACGAGAACTCCCGCACCATGCGGCGCCGGCGCACCACCTGCCGGAACTCCATGGGCCGCAGCCTGTCAGATGACCGATCCCGCCGCATCCGGCATGCTTGTATCTTGCTGGTCCCAGCGAGGGTGCTCCGGATGGGCGAACAAGAGGTCGAGAACGGACAGCAGGTCACGACGCTCGAGCTGTTCTTCGACCTCGTCTTCGTCTTCGCCATCACGCAGGTCACGGGGTTCCTCTCCGACGACCCGACCTGGGGTGGCCTGCTCCGCGGCCTCATGCTGCTCGGGGCGCTCTGGTGGGCCTGGGCCGCGTACGCCTGGCTGACCAACACCCTCAACCCGGAGGAGGGGGGCGTTCGGCTCGCGGTCTTCGCCGCGATGGCTTCGATGCTGGTGGTGTCGCTGGCCGTGCCGAACGCGTTCGGAACCGACGGCGTGACCTTCGGTGTCGCGTACTTCATCGTCCGTGCCCTTCACCTCGTGCTGTACGCCATCGCCGGCAAGGGAGATCGCGACCTGCTGGGGGCCGTCCTCAGGATCGTCCCGTTCGCCGTCCTCGGCCCAGGGGTGCTGGTGATCGCAGCCTTCTTCGACGGGGCGGCCGAGCTCGCTCTGTGGGGAGCGGCCCTGGCCATCGACTACCTGGGTGTCCTCGTCGGCCACATGCGGGGGTGGAAGGTCTCGCCGGAGCACTTCGTCGAGCGGCACGGCTTGGTCATCATCATCGCCCTGGGGGAATCCATCGTCGCGATCGGGATCGGCGCCGCGGGGCTCCCGCTCGACGCAGCTCTGATCGCGGCCGCTCTCTTGGGGATCGCCGTGGCAGCCTCGCTCTGGTGGTCTTACTTCGACTGGGCCATCTTCATCGCCCAGGCCCGACTGGCCCAGGCCACGGGCCCGGAGCGCGCCGCGCTCGCACGCGATCTGTACTCCTACCTGCACCTGCCGATGGTCGCGGGTATCGTCCTGTTCGCCCTTGGGCTGAAGACGACGCTCGCCCACGTCGATGATCCGCTCCCCACAATTCCGGCCCTCGGCCTGTGCGGAGGTGTGGCGCTCTACTTCCTCGCCCATGTCGCCCTACGGCTGCGCATCAGCCGTACCTTGGGCCGCGGCCGGCCGATCGCGGCACTCGTGCTGGTCGGGTTGATCTTCGTGGCAGGAGAGGTGCCGGCCCTCGCCGCGCTCGGACTGGTCGCGGCGGTCTGCGCGGGCCTGATCGCCTACGAGGCGCTCCGGTATCCATACGCGCGGGCGTGGATCCGCAGCCGACGAGGAGCCTTCACCATGGAGGAGGCCGCGAACATCGCACCGACTCGCGGCCACCCGCCGCCATCACCGGAGTGATTCGGGAACCATCTGAGTACCGGGCCAGCCGTCCACTTGTGCTACCGCTTCGGGGGGAGCGAGCGGGCGTAGGTCGTGCCGAGCGTGACCCACCGTGCGAGCTGCCGCTTGGTGCGAAGATCCTCGAGATCGACCCGCAACCAGCCCTGCATTGCTCGTCCCCGCATCTCCATCGGGCGAGCATTCGTCCTCGCCACGAGCGCTTCCGACTCGGCCGGATCCACGCGCACCAGCGCTCCTCCCTGACCGCTTGCCGCCACGGCCATGTTGCCGCCGACTAAGAATGCGAGGCCGCCGAACATCTTCTTCTCGGTCACGCTGGGGTCGTCGCCGATCAATTCGCGGATGCGGTCGGCGAGGTCCTCGTCGTAGGCCACTGCCGACCATCGTACCGGCCCGGGATCACCTGACGCCCTCGGAGCAATCCGGCCGCTGACCCCGGAAACGGCCCGCGTCTACGCCGGCGGAGGCGATTCCCGCACCGAACGGACGCTGAGGCGCAGGCATGGGCCCTCCTGGTCGAGCATCCTCGTGACCCGAGGACCGGGCCCATGGGCATGGCAGCGGAATCTCTACCGAGACCTCGCCCCGAAGACCCACGTGGCAGGTCTCAGCTCTTCGCACTGGTCGGGCGCATGATGCCTACAACGAGAAGGTGGCTCGGCTGGAGGATGACAGACGGTGACGGGCCCGCATCCTTCCGACCCCGGCTGGAGGAAAGCGTTGCGCCAGGGCGCTCCATATGTGCTGGTGCCGTTCATGCCCCTCATCTTGTGGCTAGTCAGGAAACGCTGGACTCTCGCAGAGATCACTGGCCTTCGAATCGTGACTACTCCTGGATACTCCTGCCGCTTCTCTTGGCCCTCCAAAGTATCTTCGCTGAGGTCGCTACAGGGCCCACCCCGGGCTGGGTCGTCGGCCTCCTGGCATGGGTCTCGATCTACTCGATCGCGGGTCTCCTCTCAGGCGTACAGGGCCCGCCACAGCCGATCCGCATGCTCACGGTAGAGGGATTCGTCGGCCTCATCTCGATCACGATCGCCCCTGCATCGTGACCTCCCCTCTACAGGGGCGCCAGAGGGCGAAGAGGTGTAGTCGGGCCGGGGCGGGGTCCCGGCGGAGGGCGAACCTCGGGCCCGCCGGCGGCGTCTACCTCGATGAGGACCGCGTTCCACAGGGAGGCAGGTCGATGCGGATCCGCTGGATGGCGGCGACGGTAGCGGTCGTGGTGATGCTCCTCCCTCAGCGTGCCGAAGCCGGCGGCTCCTGGCTGGATACCGATCGGCAGTACTACTCGGTCGGCGATCGCGTGGTGGCCCGCGGCACGATCGGAACGGGGAGCCTGGAGGGAACGGTCGGCGACGGGCCCTTCTCCGCGTACCTCACTCCCGGGGATCGGGCCTGGGACGACCTGCCGACCGAGGACGCCATCTACCTCGGGCCGATGACCATCACCGAGGCCACGGGACGGTACTGCTGCTGGGTGGCCCGGGTCGAGTTCACCGTGCCCGATGTCCCCTCGGGCCGGTACTGGATCGACTACTGCAACGACCCGTGCGCGGTCGATGGGATCGGCGACCTCATCGGGGGGATGATCTTCGTGGGGGAGACCGAGCGGGAGGCCCGACTGGCGGCGCG
>JBQGDK010000384.1:0-2177 GCA_052039025.1 Actinomycetota bacterium | reverse complement strand
TCCTCGACTACGACGTGGTGCTGCTCGAGGACGGATCCGCTCGGGGCCGCCTCGGGGTGACGATGGCGAACGACGCCCCCACGGAGGGCCAGCCGGCCTACGTGATCGGCCCGCACCCGTTCCTCGACGTCGACGCCGGTGACAACGTCGCCAACGTGCAGACCTACTGCGCCACGACCTGCCGGGTCGAGGGTGTCCGGCTCGACGGCGCTCAGGTCGCGGTGTGGCGGCGCACGGAGCTGGGGCATCCGGTGATCGTCACCGGCATGACGATCCCGTCCGGAGGAGCCCGGCGGATGGAGTACGGGTGGACGACGTCCGAGGCCTGGGTCGAGGAACGTGGGCTGATCGTGTACCGACTCACCGTGCAGGGGCAGCCCACGATCGTCCCGACCACGCTGGAGCTCTCGGTGGCCATCCCCGAGAACGCCCGCGTGGCCAGGACCAGCCACGAGATGCAGGTGGAGGGCGACCGGCTGGTGTGGCGGGGCGAGCCGGGGGGCCTGGCCACGTTCGAGGTGGCCTTCGCCGGATCCTGACCCCGTTCCTTCGGGCTGCCGATACCATGCCGTGTATGAGTGGATCCGTCGACACCGCGCCGCGCCTGGGAAGGCACCGGGCCGCCGAGGCCGGGAAGCCTCGATGGGGTCGGCTGGCCCTGGTGGCGGCCATCGTCGTGGCGATCCTGGTCGGCGTCGGCCTGGCCCTGATGCTGCCGGCGCGCGGTGCGCTAATCGAAGGGCGCGACGACCTCCAGGCCGCCCGCGCCGCCCTGACCGAGGGGAACGTCGCCGCGGCCGGGCAGGCCTTCGCCCGGGCCGAGGCGGCCTTCCGGCGGGCCACCGGGCAGCTCGGCAACCCTCTCACGACGGTGGCCGGATACGTCCCGATCCTCGGCCGCACTCCCGACGCCGTGTCGAACATCGCCGATGCCGGGCTCCTGGTGGCCCGGGCGGGACGGGAGCTGGCCCAGGGGGTGGACCGGCTGCCGTCCGGCCTGGGGGCGCTCGCTCCCAGGCGGGGCGTCATCGACCTCCGGCCGTTCCAGGACCTGGCGCCCTCGCTGGGACGGGCTCGCGACATGGTGGTGGAGGCCGATCAGCTGGTCCGCGGATCCGCCCGCACGTGGATCCCCGGCGTGGTGACCGAGCCGTTGCTCCAGCTCCAGAACGAGCTGGCGGAAGCGAGACGAGCGGTGGTGGGCGCCGATGCCCTCGTGCTGGCGCTCCCCTCGTTCCTCGGAGGCGACGAGCCGAAGCGGTACTTCGTGGCGGCCCAGAACCCGGCGGAGCTGCGAGGGACCGGCGGGCTGATCGGCTCGTACGCCATCCTGGAGGCGGCGGACGGCCGGATCCGGCTCAGCGGGTTCCGTCCGATCCAGACGCTGAAGGACGCCCTGGGGGACGTCGAATCGCCGAACCCCGATTACGAGGCCCTGTACATCCGGTGGGGCGGCGCCGGATACTGGTCGAACCTCAACCGGACCCCCGACTTCCCGTCGGCCGCGGTGGCGATCGAGCGGCTGTACGGGGAGGTGGAGGGCGATCCTCTCGATGGGGTCGTCGCCACCGATCCGCACGCCTTCGCCAGGCTCCTGGACGCCACGGGACCCGCGGAGATCCCGGGCATCGGGGTCATGGTGGACGCCGAGAACGTGGTGCCGTTCGTCACGAACGAGGCGTACGTGCGGTTCCCGGACAGCGTGGAGCGCAAGCGCGTCCTGGGGGAGGTGGCCGGGCAGGTCCTGGGCCGGTTCCTGAACGCGGGGGCCTCCGACGACCCGGTGGCGGCGGGCCGGGCCCTGATCGAGGCGGCGGCCGGGGGGAATCTCCGCTTCCACTCGATCGACCCGAGCGTTCAGGAGGCGTTCGACCGGGCCGGCCTGTCCGGACGGCTCCTCCGCCCGCAGGGCGACTTCCTGGCCGCCATCGTCAACAACAACGGCGGGAACAAGATCGACTTCTACCTGGACCGGACGATCCGGTACGAGGTTCGCCTGGGGCCCGAGGGGACGGCGGAGGCCCGGGCCTCGCTGGCGCTGCGCAACGAGGCCCCCTCCCAAGGACTCCCCGCCTACATCATCGGTCCGTACCCGATCAAGGATGCCGTCGCCGGCGAGAACGTCTCTGTGGTCCAAACGTACTGCGCCCCCGGATGTCGGCACCGGGCGTACGAGG
>JBQGDK010000383.1:0-2551 GCA_052039025.1 Actinomycetota bacterium | reverse complement strand
GACCGCACCAGCACCGCCGGCTCGACCTGCTCCTCGTCCACGAAGTACGCCACCGGTCGGTTCAGGGCCTGGGCCAGCTTCATCAGCGTGGCGATCGTCGGCACCATCCCGTTGCCCTCGATCTTGTGGATGGCCGCCGCGGAGACCCCGGACCGTTCGGACAGCTGCTGGAGGGACAGGCTCTTCTGTCTCCGGAGCTGCCGGAGCTTCGGCCCGATGGCCGCGATCACATCCTCCATCGCCGCCCCCTCACTTGAACGGATGCGCCCCACGCGGGTAGAGTGTGGGATTCGGTGTATGGAACGTTGAGTATAGTGAAGGCCGCATGGGGGTGGCAAGACTGGCGAAGGTGAGGCGATGGGCCGGCGCCTGATCGTGATCGGCGGCGGCGCGGCGGGGATCGGGGCCGCCGGCGCGGCGAAGGCCGTCGACCCGGACATCGAGCCGCTGGTGTTCACCGAGTACGAGGACGCCGCGTACAGCCCCTGCGGCATCCCCTACGTCCACGGCCGGGAGATCGACAGCTTCGAGCGGCTGTTCCTGCAGGGCAAGGAGCACTACGCCGAGATGGGCATCGACATCCGGTACGAGACCCTCGTCACTGGGATCGACCTGGACCGCAAGACGGTCACGTTGCGATCGGTGGCCGGCGACGCCTTCGACACCGCCACCCGCGAGCGGATGATCGAGGACCACCTCGGCCAGGGCGAGACCCACTCGTTCGACCGGCTCGTGGTGGCCACGGGGTTCGACTACCAGGCCCCCGAGGTCCCCGGCGGCAACCTGGGCGGGCTGTACTTCGTGAAGAACATCCGCCGGGCCATGGAGTGGGACAAGGTCCTGGAGGACGTGAAGGTCGCGGTGGTGGTGGAGGCCTCGCCGCTCGGCCTGGAGATGATCACGGCGCTGGCCCACCGGGGGATCGAGACCCACGTGGTCGACCCGCGGCCGTGGGCCCTGGCCGAGGCCGCCGACCCCGACATCATGGGCCCGGTCCAGGACTCCTGGGCCGAGATGGGCGTGAAGATGCACTGGAACACCGAGGTCGAGGCGTTCGTGGGGAACGGCCAGGTCCGGGCGGTGCGCACCTCGGAGGGCGAGCTGCCTGCCGACGTCGTCGTGGTGTGCACGCACAAGCGGCCGAACAACCTCCTGGCCCGCCAGGTGGGGATCTCGGTCGGCTCGACCGACGGCGTCGTGGTCGACGACCACATGGCGACCTCGAAGCCCGACGTGTGGGCCGGCGGCGACTGCGTCGAGGTCCCGCACAGGCTGACCCGGCTCCCGCTCCAGGGGCTGACCGGCAGCCACGCGTACGCCCAGGGCAAGGTGGCCGGGACGAACGCGGCCGGCGGCGACCGGGCGTACCAGCCGGTGTACGTGCCGTGGGGGATGGTGGCGGGGCTGTGGATGATCGGTGGGGTCTCCTTCGGCGAGACCACGGCCGGGGCCCTCGGCATCCCGTACGTGCTCGGCGTGGCCGAGGGGATCTCCCGGGCCCGGTACTACCCCGACATGAAGAAGATCCGGGTGAAGCTCCTGGCCGACCCCGACTCCCTGGCCATCATCGGCGCCCAGATGGTCGGCGGCGAGGGGATCAAGGAGCGGGCCGACTTCCTGGGCATGTGCGTCCGCACGGGCGTGACGATGGCCGACCTGGCCACGATGGAGAACGTGTACTCGCCCCCGATCGGCGCGCTCAACGAGCCCATCGCCCTGGCCGCCCAGCAGGGCATGGCCGGGCTGGGGAGATAGGGGTGGGGTTCGCCGCCTGGCTCCGCGAGAACTCCGAGCACTACCTCCTGGAGGCGGCCCAGCGGGACCAGGCCCGGCGGAACGGCCTCCCCGCCCCGTTCCCGAAGGGCGGCGGGGTCATGGCATTCTTGTGGCGGCGGATCTTCGTGCCGGTGTACCGGCTCCTGCCCTGGGGCCTCCGGCGATGGATCATGCACATGATGCCCGGCAGCCACCGGCGGCGGTGGGAGGAACGTGGTCCGCCCGCCCGGCCGAGGACCGTCGTACCGACCGGCGGAGAGAGCTAGCGGACGCTAGCGGAAGGAGGAGGGATGGCAGAGATCGCAGGCGCGAAGGTCAACCCCGGCGACGCGATCGTCGACTACGAGGAGAAGGTCTTCCCCGACATCCAGGCGGAGAAGGGAGAGAAGGCCTACGTCTTCGTGCACAGCGTCCCGTTCGAGAACTCGGTGGCGCTGGTCAACATGCTCACGACGACCCGGCTGGTCCGCAAGGGGTTCGACGTGAGCGTGATCCTGTTCGGCCCGGGCTCGCTGCTGGCCTCGGCCACCCGGGGGTTCCCCAAGGTCGGGGACGAGGCGTTCCCGGGGCACCTGAACTACAACAACCAGCTGAAGACGATCATGGACGAGGGCGGCAAGATCTACGCCTGCCGCTTCTCGGCGGCCGCGCTGTACGGCATGCGGGAGACCGACTTCATCGAGGGCGTGAAGCCGATCCACCCGCGCGACGTGGCCGACGCGGCCCTCCAGGCCTGGCGGGAGGGCGCGTTCGTGATGAACACCTGGAACCTGTA
>JBQGDK010000382.1:0-2389 GCA_052039025.1 Actinomycetota bacterium | reverse complement strand
GTACTCGGTGCCGGTCTCCAGGCCGGAGAGCCACCAGAACCCGGCGCCGATCAGCACCAGCCCCGCGGCGCACAGGCGCATGGTGCCGAGCCGCTGCACCAGGTGCGGCGCGAGACGAGCAGCCGGGAGGAGGCCGAGAGGCATCGGCAGCAGCTGGACCGCAGCGGTCAGGGCGGACTCGCCGCGCACGAGCTGCAGGTACTGAAGAAACAGGAAGATGAACCCGAAGAAGCAGAAGAACTGCAGGGTGAGCGAGAGCGTCCCCGCGGCGAAGGGTCGGCGCCGGAAGTACCGGGGGTCGATCAGCGGCTGGCCCTGCCGGAGCTCCCAGCCGACGAAGCCCGCGAGCACCACGAGCCCCGCGACGATCCCGGCCACGGTGCGGAGGGAGCCCCACCCCTCGACGGGCGCCTCGATGATGCTGAACACGAGAAGGCCCAGCCCGGCCGCCGACAGCACGACCCCGATCCCGTCGCGTGAAGCGTGTGCGGGGTCCGCGGACTCCGGTACGACGAGCAGGGTGCCCGTGAACGAGACGACCGCGAGGACCACGCTCAACCCGAAGACCGAGGGCCACGACCAGATCTCGAGCACCAGTCCGGACATGACCAGGCCGAGCACAGCGCTCGCCCCGGCGACTCCCGCCCAGGTGGCAACGCCTTTCACCCGCTCCTCCGGTGCGAACGTCCCGGTGATCGTGGACAGGGTCGCCGGCATGACCACGGCGGCGGCTAGACCCAGGACGGCGCGGATCGCGATGAGGCCGGCCGGGTCGTCGACCAGCATGGCCGCGGCGGACGCCGTACCGAACAGGGCGAGGCCCGCGAGCAGTGCCCGGCGCCGTCCCCACCGGTCACCCAGCGCTCCACCGGGGAGGAGGAAGGCGGCGAAGGTCAGCGCGTAGGCGTCGATGATCCAGGACAGCTCGGTCAGGCTGGCGCCCGTGTCCCGCGCCAGCGAGGGGATCGCGAGGTTGAGCGAGGCCACGGCCGAGACGACGGTGGCCAGGGCGACGCAGACGACGGCCAGGGTCCGACGGTTCGCGTTCATGCCTTGACTGTCCGACCGCGTGGGAGGACATTTCAACTGTGTTGAATAAGTCCCGGGGCCGTCCGCCCGGCAAGCCCGACACCCGCGGCAGGATCATCGAGGCGGCGCGGCTGCGGTTTCTCACCCAGGGCTACGCCGAGACCTCGATGCGATCCATCGCCAGGGACGCGGGCGTCGACCCCGCCCTGCTGAATTACCACTTCGGGTCCAAGGACGGGCTGTTCAGCGCCGTCATGGACCTGTCGCTGAGCCCGCCCCAGGTGCTCGCGCGCGTGCTGGCCGCGGGAGGGCCCGTCACGGCCGCGTCCCTCATCGGCGCCGTCGTGGACACCTGGGACCACCCGGAGTACCGCGGGCCCCTGGTGACCCTCCTCCGCGAGGTCGGTGCCAGCCCCGAGGTCCGCCGGGCCTTCTCCGGCTTCATCGAGAACGAGATCATCGCCCGGATCGCCGAGCAGATCGGCGGTCCGGAGGCCTCGAAGCGTGCCTCCGCGGTGGCGACCTCCATCGCCGGGCTCGTCTTCGGCCGCTACGTCCTCGAGATCGAGCCGCTGGCCTCGATGACGAAGGCGGAGATCGTGCACTTCCTGCGCCCCGGGATGGAGGCGAACCTCCGGGCAGGGGCCGAAGCACGCCTGAGGTCCCGCGGACAGGGGACCTGATCCGCGCCGAATGTCGCAATGCGGGGCGCGGCGTCGTCGTACTCGTGAAGGCCGGGGATCGGGCCCGGCCACTTGAAGCCTCGCTCCGAGGAGGAGTTCCATGCACGAGTACGCGCACTACCTGACCTACCTGCTGGCGAAGGAGGAGGTGCGAGTGAGGGTCGAGGAGGCGGACCTCGTGCGGTCGGCCCGGCCGCCCCGTGGCCGTTCTCGCCGGTCGCTGAGGAGGAGCGCCGCCCATGAGCTGGCTAGGACACCTGTGACGTGAGGGGTTCCTGGCCCCGGACCGTGTACTCGCGGAGCGACGGGTGGGTGAGCGCGACCGCGGCGACACCGAGCAGGCACAGCGCCCCGCCCGCGACGACGGCGAACGGTCCCGACGTCACCCCGGCGACCAGGCCGCCGCGGAAGTTGCCCAGCTCGGGACCCGCGACGCCGACGACGTGCTCGACAGCGCTGACCCGGCCGCGAAGCGCGTCCGGTGCAGCGAGCTGCACCACCGTCGCGCGGGAGATGACCGAGAGCGTGTCGGCTGCTCCCGCCAGAGCCAGCGCGGCCAGAGCGAGCCACAGCTGCGACGCGAGGCCAAGACCCACGATGCCCAGCCCCCACGTCGCCGCGGCGACCAGCATGACCTTCCCTGGCCTCGGCGACCGGGTGACCACGCCCGAGGCGGC
>JBQGDK010000381.1:0-2856 GCA_052039025.1 Actinomycetota bacterium | reverse complement strand
GCGGAGCCCACCGGTCACCCCTTCCGGTCTGGGCCACCAAGCCTAGCGAGGCGAGGCCAACTTCGCCAGGTCAGGCGTCGGCGGTGTTCCGATAGTCGATGACCGCGGTCCGCAGGTCGGTCATGTCCATGAGGCCCCACTTCCCGCCCACGCGACCCCACCCCGTGCGGGTCCCCGAGGCGCCACCGAAGGGCTCCAGGGCCTCCCAGTAGTCGGTGGTGTCGTTCACCACGACGTTCCCGGCTCGGAGCCTGTCGATGAACGTGAAGGCCCGTCGGAGGCTCGAAGTGAACACGGCCGCCTGGAGACCCAGGTGGGAGTGGTTCGCCAGCCGGATCGCCTCCTCGTCGTCCGCGAACGTCGTCACCGGAAGGACCGGCCCGAAGGACTCCTCACGGAACAGGAGAGAGTCGACCGGCACCTCGTCGGCCACGGTGAGCTCGTAGTACAGATCGGTCGGGAATCCCTCGGCCCGGCCCCCACCGACCAGGATCTCCACCCCGCGGTCCCGAGCGTCCCGGACGTGCCGGTCGACCTTCTCGGCCACCGGCCGGTTGTTGAGTGGGCCCATCGTGGTGTCCTCTGCCAGCGGGTCGCCCAGGCGGACCTGTTCGGCCTCCTTCACCAACCGTTCGACGAGCTCGTCGTGAACGGCCTCGTGGACCAGGACCCGCTCGGTGGCCACGCAGCACTGGCCCGACACGTACGTGGCCCCGAACGTGGCCAGGGACGCCGCGGCCTGGAGGTTGGCGTCGTCGAGCACGATCTGCGGGCCGTTCCCGGACAGCTCCATCAGCGTCCGCTTCAACCCAGCGGCCCGGACGATGGCCTCGCCGGTCTCGTGCGAACCGATGAACGCGATCGCGTCCACGGCCGGGTGCGTGACCAGGGCCTGACCGGTGGCCGCCTCGCCGAACACGAGCGAGATCGCCTTCGGAGGGAACCCCGCCTCCTCCAGGATCTCGATCATCTTCGCACCCACGAGCGGCGTGTACTCGGACGGCTTGAAGATCACCGAGTTCCCTCCGGCCAGCGCCGGTGCCAGCAGCTCCGACGGGATCACGAACGGGAAGTTCCACGGGCTGATCGCTGCGTACACCCCGTTCGGCTTCCGGAACGTGAACATCTTCTTGTTCGGATCCTCGGAGGGCAGGACCTCGGTGGTCATCCGCTTCACGTCCTCGGCGGCGATCCGGAAGTTCTCGGCCGACTCGTCGATCTCGGCCACGGCCTCGGTCCGGAGGGGCTTGCCCTGCTCCACCGCCAGGAGCCGCCCGAGTTCCTCCTTCCGCTCCTCCATCAGGTCGGCGGCGCGGTGGAGCAGCCGGGCCCGATCGAACACGGTCATGGCCTCCATGGCCGCCTGGCCCTCGCGGGCGGCCCGGGCGGCACGGTCGACGTCCTCGATGGTGGCCACCGGGACCTCGCCGAGGGGCTCTCCGGTGGCCGGGCTCCGGACCTCGATCGTCTCGGCGCCGACCCCGTCGGTCCAGGAGCCCGCGATGAACATGCCTCCGCCCATCGAACCTCCTTCGTCCGGACGGTCAGGCTACCGCACGGAGCGCTTCCCACCGGCCGGCAGCGGCCAGCCACCGCCCGACGCGGTCGAGGGCTACCCTCGGAGCGGCCGGTTGACAGCTATCGCCGGGGGGAAGCTCCTCCGGCGCGGGCGTGTCGAAGGCCTCGATGTTCACGCACGCGTCGAGGTCCGGGCCGCCGCTCCCGAAGTCGGTCCCGTCGAAGCCGTCGAGCGTGTCCTGCCCGGCCTCGCCGTACAGGTCGTCGTCGCCGACGTCCCCGAAGATCACATCGTTGCCGGGACCGCCGTTGAGCACGCCGACGCCGGGCCCACCGCCGTCGTTGCCGGGGCCGCCGTCCACCACGTCGTCGCCGTCGAGGCCGAACAGCTGATCGACGCCCAGGAAACCGAACAGCCCGTTCCCAGTCACGCTCGGCACGTTCTGGCCGGTGAGCACGTCGTTGTGCTCGGAGCCGAACAGCCCCTCGGTGGCCACGATCGTGTCGGTCCCCTCGTTCGTCACCTGGGGCGTGACGATGTTGAGGTCCACCACCACGCCGACCGGAGAGTCCTCGAACGCGGCCAGGTCGAAGGCACTGCCGCCGCCGTCAAAGACGTCGTCCCCGGCGCCCCCGTTCATGGCGTCGAAGCCCTGCCCGCCTCGCATCCGGTCGTTGCCGGGCCCGCCGAAGAGCCCGTCCGAGCCGCCCTTGCCGATCAGGTCGTCGTCGCCGGCCAGGCCGAACATGGCGTCGCCGCCGGACCCACCGTTGATCCGGTCGTCGCCCGTCTTCCCGCGGATGACGTCGTTGCCGGCGCCGGCACAGATCAGGTCGTCGCCGGCCTTGCTGTTGATGATGTCGTTTGCGCCCAGGCCAACGATCACGTCGGCCCGGGGCGTGCCCTTGATCCGGTCGCGCTTGTTCGTGCCGACGATCGTGGCCTTCTTCCCGAAGCAGCGGGGCACGGCAGCGGCCCCCGGCGGCCAGATCAGGGACGCCGCGAGGAGAGCGCCCGCCACCGCCGTCGAGATGCCGGAGGGCCTGGGCATGCGGCGTCCCATCCAACACCTTTCGCCGAAGTCGGTCAAACGGGTCTCTGGGATTCGAAGCGGGTGGCACCGGACTCCCGGCGCCGCCGCTCGGCCCGGCGACCCCGCTTGGTACAATCACGGTGCGTGGTGGGCGTAGCTCAATCGGTTAGAGCGTCGGGTTGTGGTCCCGAAGGTTGGGGGTTCGAGTCCCCTCGCTCACCCACCCTGGGCCGCTAGCTCAATTTGGCAGAGCAGGGGACTCTTAATCCCAAGGTTACAGGTTCGAGTCCTGTGCGGCCCACGA
>JBQGDK010000380.1:0-6298 GCA_052039025.1 Actinomycetota bacterium | reverse complement strand
TCCCGGGCGCGCTGACGCCCGTCCAGGCGCTCATCGACGGCACCGGGGGGGTCGACGGGATCGACGGCGCCTTCGGGGTGACGGTCTCGCCCGACGGGGCGCACGTCTACGCCGCGGGATTCACGGATGACGCCGTCGCGGCCTTCTCACGGGATGCGGCGACGGGAACCCTGGCCTTCGTCGAGATGGAACAAGACGGCGTCGGGGGGGTCGACGGGCTTGACGGCGTGGCCCGCATGGCCCTGGCCCCGGACGGGACCAACCTGTACGCGGCGAGCGAGACCGACCAGGCGGTGGCGGTCTTCTCCCGCAGCGCGGCCACCGGGGAGCTGACCTTCGTGGAGGTCGAGAAGGACGGGGTCGCCGGGGTAGACGGGCTGGCCGGCGCCTTCGGCGTGGCGGTCTCCCCGGATGGCACCCACGTCTACACGGTGGGGCAAACTGACAACGCCGTGTCGGTCTTCGCTCGGGACCCTGCCACGGGTGCGCTCAGCTTCGTGGAGATGAAGCAGGACGGCGTCGGAGGGGTGCAAGGCCTGGCGGTCGCCGCCGGCGTTACTGTCTCCCCGGATGGCGCCGCCGTCTACGTGGCGGGGTACGACGACAGCGCCGTGGCGATCTTCGCTCGGGACCCCACCACCGGACGGCTCTCATTCGTTGATGTCGCGCAGGACGGCGTGGAAGGGGTCGACGGCCTGGACGGAGCGATCGGCGTCGCCGTGTCGATCGACGGTAAGCACCTCTACGCCACCGGCACTCAGGACGATGCCGTAGCGGCGTTCACACGGAATGCCGTCACCGGGGAGCTCACCTTCGTCGAGGCCGAAAAGGACGGGGTGAACGGTGTAAACGGATTGGATGGGGCGCAGGTCGTCGTCCCATCGCCCGTGGGAGGGCACGTCTATGTGGGGTCGGGCAATGGCGATGCCGTCACCGTCTTCGCTCGAGATCCGGCCACGGGAGCGCTCGAGTTCCTCGAGGGGCACAGGGATGGGGTCGCCGGTGTCGAGAGCCTCGACAACGTGGGGGGCGTCTCGGTGGCCGGCGACGGACGATCCCTCTACACCGCTGCCTTCGCCGATTCCGCGGTCACGGTGTTCTCGATCGAGCCGACACCTTGCCGGGGCCAGCCCGTCACGATCGTCGGTGGTCCGTCCGACGACGTGCTCACCGGCACGTCTGGCCGCGACGTTATCGCGGGGGTGGGCGGCAAGGACCGGATCAACGCCGGGGGCGGGAAGGACCTCATCTGCGGCGGCACCGGCAACGACACCCTCAAGGGCGGAGCGGGGAAGGATAGGCTGCTGGGACAGGGGGGAAGAGACCTCCTGGCTGGAGGCGCCGGCGGCGGGGACGTGTGCACGGGTGGGCCCGGCAAGGACACGGCAAAGAGGAGTTGCGAGAAGGGCCGGGCTTAACTCAGCCCGAGGTCCTTCTTGGCGAGGCTGACGCCCTCCACCAGGTTCCGGAGCTTGGCCACGGCGACCTCCCACGACCGGGTCCGGAGCCCACAGTCGGGGATCACGTGGATCCGGGTGGGGTCGTCGAACACCTCCACCGAGTGAAGGACCCGGTCGCGGACCAGCTCGGGCGGCTCCACGAAATCCGTGTGGATGTCGAGCACGCCGATGCCGAGGACCGGGCGGTACTGCAGGTCCCGGAACCTCGGTAGGACCCGGTAGCCCGGGCGGTCCTCAGCCCGAGTGCCGAGCTCGCGTGAGTCGTAGTTCGCGAAGCCCACCGCGAACTGCCGGCACCGGGTCATGGCCTCGATCCCCGGGAAGAACAGGTCGTAGTCGGAGAAGCACAGGTGGGTGGAGAACACCGCGTCGAGCCCCCGGACCGACTCGTTGAAGGACTCGGCGAACAGGTCGAGCTCCGCGGGATCGGTGGAGCCGCCGGGCTCGTCGATCTGGAGCCACCCGGCCCCCAGCCCGATCAGGGCCTCCAGGTTCGGGCGGATCAGGTCCCGGGCCACGTCGAGGATGAAGGCCCGGCGGGCGTCCCGGCGGGCCTCGGTCCGCCCGGACATGCTCGTGTCGGTGAAGTACCGCTCATCGAAGGACCAGTCGGCGATGGTGTACGCCCCGGTGATCGGGACCTTCAGCTCGGCCCGGGCCACCTCCCGGACGAACGCGAACTCCTCGCTGTGGTACGGCTCGCGGAGGCCGATCGGTCCGGTGACGGCCGCCTTCGAGTAGTACTTGTTGTCGAACGCCCGGACGCTCCCCCGCCATTCGAACCCCTCGGCGTGGGCGACGGCCCACTGATACATCTCGCTGCGCTGCTGCTCGCCGTCGTACACGACGTCGAGCCCCACGTGCTCCAGGAGTCGGACGCCGTACCGGCTTGACCACCGCTTCACCTCGTCCTTCCCCGCCCGGTCGAGCGGCGCCCGGCGCAGGAGATCGAGCAGCGCCTCGTGGCCATCGACGCCGAGGCGGCGGCCCCAGTCGCGGACGTCCTCGAGGTCCCGGTCCTCGATCGGACGGCCGGCCACGGCCTTCACCCGCCAGTTCGGCTTCGCCAGCGAGCCGAGCTCGTGGGTGAGGAGCGGCCGGGTGAGGACCTCCGTCCCCGCCTCGCGGACCACGCTCACGAGGCCCCCTCGCGGAGCCGTCGGGCCACCTCGCCGAGCACGGCGATCTTCCGCGGGGCCACCTCGGGGCCGGCCAGCTCAAGCTCGCTCCCCGAGGACAGGTACAGCGCGGTCGGCTCCAGATGCTCCGCTGCCCGGCGGACGAAGGCCGCCACCCCGGCCGGGTCCTCGAGGACCGAGCGCCGACCGTCCAGGCAGCCGACGACCAGCGCGGTCCCCCACGGCGCCGGGAGGTCCTCCAGCGCGGTCTCGACGAAGTCGATCCCGACCGCGTCGACCGGGAGACGCCGCAGGCGGTCGGCGTGGGGCGCCGCGTCGCCGTAGTACGCGTGGAGGACCAGGACGGCCCCGGGCGCCGCGTCTCGGATCAGGCCGACGGCCCGCTCGAACGCCCCCCAGGACGTCCCGTCGATGCCCGCGTACGGGATCCAGGGCTCCTCGAGGTGGAGGAGCGCGTGGCCGGCCTGGGCCAGCCGGGCCGCGGACGGGGCCAGGACGTCCCCGGCCAGCCCGAGCATGAGATCGTCCGGATCGCCGCCGCCGAGCGTGACCCGGGAGAACAGGTACGGGGACGGCAGCGTGGCCACCCGCGGCTCGGGAACGCCGTCCTCGAGCGCCCACGGGGGCACATCGGTCAGCCTCGCCCGGCCGGTCAGCTCGGGCGCCCGGTAGAACGAGTTGTTGTCGAACCACCGGACCAGCACCCGGGCATCCAGCCCCTCGGATCCCTCCACGAGCGGGCGGAACAGATCCTGCCACCGGAGGAGCCCGTCGGACAGGTAGTCGAGCCCGGCGGCGCGCTGGGCCTGGAGGAACGCCTCGCGGTCCGCCCGATAGGCCTCGTCGACGCGGTGTGGGTCGGTTCGGCCACGCTCCAGATCACGGGTGGCCGCGACCACGCTCTCGGACCGCGGGTAGATCCCGTGCTGGTAGGCGGCCGGGGGGACGGGCCAGCTCATGCCGAGGGATGCTACGGGACCCTCCGTCGACCGACAAGGCAGGCACGTGTACAGTGAGGCCTGGTGCGATCCGTTCGAGGCGTCGTGGCGCTCCTCCTGCTGGTGAGCCCGATGACGCTCGTGGCCTCCTCCTCCTCGGCGGCACCGACCCTCGGGTGCCACCCGCAGCCCGGCGGCTACCGGTGTGTCTCCGGGCCGTTCACGGTCGGGTACGGCAGCAACCCCTACGATCCGGTGCCGCTCGTCCCGCCCCCCGTGGCCGGCTACATCACCTCGGCGGAGGCCACGCTGGTGTTCGAGGACGGCCGACCGATCCCCCACCATCGCGTCCACCTCCACCACGCGGTGTGGGGGAACCTGGCCGAGCAGGACATGACGTGCACGACGCTCCCCGAGCGCTTCTTCGCCACCGGCAAGGAACGAACCGCGGTCGAGCTGCCCCCCGGCCACGGCTACTACTGGAGCAACGAGCCGCCGATCATCGCCCCCCAGTACCCTCCGTACTGGTTCGTGGTGACCGAGCTCGATGGCGGCCACCCCGGCGAGACCGTCGAGGCGTACGTCCAGCTCGACATCGGCTTCGTCGAGGCCCCGGAGGGGTCGATGACGAACGTGGAGCCGGTGTGGCTCGACGTCCGGAACTGCCTGTCCGATCCGGTGTTCGACGTCCCGCGCCGCCCGAAGCGGCCCCGGTTCCGGGAGCGGTGGACGTACGCGATGCCGGTCGGCGGCGAGCTGGTGGCCCTGGCCGGCCATCTCCACGACGGCGGGATCAAGCTGACGCTGACCGACGTCCGCTCGGGCGGGCGGGTGTTCGTGTCCCGGGCCCGCTACGAGCGGCCCAAGCGGCCCTGGTACCTCACCAGCATGACCTCGTTCGCCGGGGTGCCGGGGAAGCGGGTCCACGCCGGCGACACGGTCCGCCTGACCGCGGTCTACAGCACCGCGCGTCGGTGGGACGACGTGATGGGGATCATGCTCGGGATGCTGGTCCCCGACCCCTGAGCGCGCTCAGTGGAACGAGTGCCCGCAGGCGCAGGTGCCCTGCGCAGCGGGGTTGTCGATCGTGAAGCCGCTGGCCTCCAGGGTGTCGACGAAGTCGATCGAGGCCTCCGTCAGGTACGGGGCGCTCATCCGGTCCACGGCCACCCGCACGCCGTGCTGCTCCGAGACGACGTCGTCGTCCTTGACCTGGTCGTCCAGGTACATCTGGTAGCGGAGGCCGGAGCAGCCGCCGGGCTGGACGGCCACCCGGAGCACCACGTCCGGCTGGCCCTCCTGCACTACCAGCTCCTGGACCTTCCCGGCCGCGCTCTCGCTCAGCTTGATCGTCTGGACCCGCTCGGTGGTCTCCATGACCGCGATTATATCCGGCCGGGGCCGAACCGACCCCTATTCCTTCAGGTCCGCCGGCTCCGCCCCCGAGGCCCTCAGGAGGTTCGAGGGCGAGATGGGGAACACCGCGTTCGGGGTCCCCGCGGCCGCCCACAGCTCCTGGTGGCCCAGGAGGTCGCGGTCGCAGAAGACCCGGAGGGGCCGGGGATGGCCGAACGGCGGCGTGCCCCCGATGGCGAAGCCGGTGGCCCCGCGGGCCTCCTCGGGATCGGCGCGGCGGACCGGGACCCCGCCCAGCAGGACCGACAGCTTCGACGTGTCGGCCCGGTTCGGCCCCGAGGTGAGGGCCAGGAACGGCTCGGTGCCGGCCACGAACACCAGCGACTTCACGATCTGGCCGACATCGCAGCCGATGGCCCGGGCCGCGTCGGCGGCGGTCTTCGTCCCCTCGGGGAACTCCCGGATCTCGGGCGAGAGGCCGAGCCGCTGGGCCGCCGCCAGGAACCGCCGGATCGCCGGGGGGCGGCTCATCCCCGGATCGCCGCGGCCGCCTCGGCGGCCGCCTCTTCCAGCAGCTCGACCGGCCGGGTCAGCGCCGCCTCCAGGCCGGCCCGGTCGGCCAGCGAGTAGACGAGGTCGGCCCCCGGCCTGACCGAGGGATCCACCCGGCCGGCGATCAGCACCGTCCGACATCCGCTCTCTCGAGCCATCCGCAGCACCCCCGCGGGGGCCTTCCCCCGCTCGGACTGGGCATCGTACGCGCCCTCGCCGGTGACGGCGACGTCGGCGGCGTCGAGCCGGCGCTCCAGGTCGAGCGCGGCGGCCACGACCTCGAACCCCGGCCGGAGGCGGGCGCCCAGGAACGCCACGAGACCCGCGCCGAGCCCGCCGGCGGCCCCGGCCCCGGGCACGTCGCGGACGTCCAGCCCCAGGTCCCGATGGATCACCGCCGCCAGGTGCCCCAGAGCCTCGTCGAGGATCCGGACCTGCTCGGGCGTGGCGCCCTTCTGGGGCCCGTACACGGCCGAGGCCCCCCGCGGCCCCGTGAGCGGGTTGTCGACGTCGCAGGCCGCCACCACCTCCACCCCGCGCACCGCCGGGTCGAGGCCGGACGCGTCGATCCGGGCCAGCCGCCGGAGCGCCGCGCCACCGGGCGAGAGGTCCGCGCCACGGCCGTCGAGCAGGCGGATCCCGAGGGCCTGGGCCATCCCGGCCCCCCCATCGTTCGTGGCGCTCCCCCCGATGCACACGACCACGCGACGCGGGGCGTGGCGGCACGCCGCGGCGATCAGCTCGCCGGTCCCCCGGGTCGTGGCCCGGGTCGGGTCGCGGCGAGCCGCGGACACCAGGCCGAGGCCCGAGGCCCGGGCCATCTCGACGATCGCCATCGTCCCGTCGGCGGTCT
>JBQGDK010000379.1:0-6928 GCA_052039025.1 Actinomycetota bacterium | reverse complement strand
GCGTTGAAGCCCACCTGGTCCCAGCCCGTGGCCAGGATGTCAGCGGCGGTCGCGGCGTCGAGGGAACCGCCGATCACGTAGCCGAAGTACCGGGGACCCGCCGTCGCCACCAGCGCAGGGTCCACCGCGTCGACGAGCTGCTCGATCACCGCATCCGGGTCCGTCCCCTCCGCCGGCAGCGGCCCTCCGAGCGCCGTCCGGAGCGGGGTCGGGTCGACCGGCGACGCCACCGGCCCGTCTCGAACGCCCGCGCGATAGTCGGCGACGCGCGCGGCCGTGGTATGCAGGAGGTCGCGGAGCTCGGCCACGGCGAGCATTATCGACCATGCGGGGATCCGGCTCGACGATATGGGTCGATTACCCGCCGCACTCGGTTCTGAGGGAGTCGACCGACCCGCGGACGACGCCGTTCGGGTCGACGGTCAGATGCCACAGGATGTGGATCATGACGTTCTCGCTTGCGCCTGCGCTGATGACGTTGTGGACCTCCACGAGCGTCGTCGTGAAGGGGAGGCCGCCGAGCCCGATGTTGGACTCGGACCAGAAGTCACCGGCCAGCCGGTACAGGCGTCCGGTGACGTCTCCCTCCGCCACGACCCCCTGGGCGCTCCCCCGGATCGAGAGATGGAGCCCTCCCGCGTCGTCCTCGGTCACGTGCGTCAGCAGCTGCAGGGAGCCATCGGAGATCGTGAGCCCCTCGCCGGTGCACGGATTGAGGAAGCCCACCCCGGCGACCGGTTGCCGGATGATGACGGGCGGCTCGTGGGCGCCGGCCGGTGCTCCCCCGAGGAGCGCCAGCCCAGCGAGGACGAGACAGGCCACCCGCCCGGGGGCGGTCCGGAGCGAGAAGATCCGCGCCCCGGGCTTCACGTTCGACCTCCGTTCACGTCCCTCCCGACGGAGCCCGGCCGACCCGCGTCGTCCATCCCCCACGACACGATCCGCTCGGGATGGATCCGGATCAGGGGCCGAGGACCCTCGATCGCCTCCGCTCGGCCACGCACCTCGACGCCCCGTGGTTGCCACGGCGGTAGCACGTCGTCGATGACGATGGCCGCCCTGCCCGTGCGGGCCACGTCACGGAACTTCTTGGTGGCGCTCAGGTCGTGCCCGCCGACCTCCACGACCTGCCCTCGGGCATCGAGCCCCCATCCGACGGGCGCGATGTGGGGGGTTCCATCGCGGCCGATCGTGGCCAGTCGTCCCAGGAGCCGCTGGCCCCGGAGGTAGCGCAGCTCCGCCTCGGTGAAGACGCTCATCGAGCCTCCCCTTTCTTGCCACAACAAGAGTTGTCAAGACAATCTTTACCACGAGGATGCTTGTGATGTCAAACGGCCGGGGTACAGTGTGACCCCATGGAGATCTCGACCGGACAGATCGCTGCCGTGGTGAACCTCCTTCAGGTCGGAAGCTGGGTGGAGAACGAGCTGGACCGCTCGCTGAGGGCGGAGGCCGCCGTGTCCCACGCGGAGTACGAGGTCATGATGCAGGTCCTCCAGCACGGCTCGAGGCTGCCGATGGGGGAGCTGGCCGAGCTCAGCCTGTTCAGCCGGAGCGGGATCACTCGGGTGGTCGACCGTCTGGAGCGGAAGGGACTGCTTCGTCGAGAGTACCCGCCCCAGAACCGGCGAGTGACCTACGCCGTCCTCACCGAGGCGGGGACGGCGCGGCTCCGGGACGTCGGGATGCCGTTGGTCCGGAGGGTGATGGCTGATCGGTTGGGCCGACACCTGTCCGAAGCGGAGGTCCTGACCCTGCGCCGGATCCTGATCAAGGTGCTCAGGGGGAACGGGTGGTGGGACGAGCGTCAGGTCCATCACCGGACGCTTCCGGGGGCCCGTTCGAGATCGCGACCGGCTCGAACGTCGCGGTGAAGTGGGGGAGCGCCTCGGGGACGTCGACCGCCCGGAGGCCGGTGATCGACTCGCGCTTGTGCCACAGGCCGGCCGCGACCTCGGCCACGTACTCCAGATGGTTGTCCGTGTACACGCGCCTGGGGATCGCCAGCCGGAGGAACTCCCAGCCGGGGGCCTCGAACGCCCCGGTGACGGGATTCCGGGTGCCGAACGCCAGCCTGCCGAGCCCCACCGCGCGCACGCCGCCCTCCAGGTACAGGGCCGCGGCCAGGGTCTCGGCCCGAAGGCGTCCCTCGGGAAGGCCCTCGAGGAACCGGGCGGCGTCGATCACGACGCTGTGGCCGCCGGGCGGGCGCACGACCGGAACGCCCGCATCCGACAGCAGGCCGTGGAGCAGGCGGACCTGCCGGATCCGGGCCTCCAGGTACGCCTCGTCGGTCCCCTCGAGCAGCCCCCTGGCCACGGCCTCGAGGTCGCGTCCGGCCATGCCGCCGTAGGTGAGGAACCCCTCGTACAGCACGGCCCACGGACGGCATCGCGCCGCGTCCTCCTCGCTCCGGAGGGCCAGGAACCCGCCCAGGTTCACCAGCGCGTCCTTCTTCGCGCTCATCGCCGCCCCGTCGGCGAGGTCGAACAGCGACCGTGCGATCTCCCGGACGCTCCGATGGCTCTCCCCCGCCTCGCGCTCGCGGATCAGGAACGCGTTCTCCGCGAACCGGGCGGCGTCGACGATCAGCCGGATGCCGTGCCGTCGGCAGAACGCCGACACCTCCCGGGCGTTCTCGAGGGACACCGGCTGGCCTCCGTTGGTGTTCGAGGTCACGGTGAGCACGAACAGCCGCACCTGGTGCTCGGCCACGACCCGCTCCGCCTTGGCGAGGTCCACGTTGCCCTTGAACGGCGCGGTCGAGTCGGGGTCGAGCCCGGCGTCGGCCACCACGTCGACCGGCAACGCCCCGCGGTTCCGGATGTGGGCCCCCGTCGTGTCGAAGTGCAGGTTGCCGAGGACCACGTCCCCGGGTTCGACGAACGCCCGGCAATACACGGTCTCAGCTCCCCGTCCCTGATGGACCGGGATGACGTGCTCGAACCCCGTCACCTGGCGCACGGTCGCCTCGAACGGGTACCAGCTCCGGCTGCCCGCGTATGCCTCATCGCCGACCTGGATCCCGGCCCACTGGCCGGCGCTCATCGCGGCCGTCCCCGAGTCGGTGAGGAGGTCCACGAACACGTCCTCGGACCGGAGCCGGAACACGTTGTATCCGGCCGCCTCGAGGGCGTGGAGGCGAGTGCGCCGATCCGCGAGCCGGATCGGCTCCACGGACCTCACGCGCCAGGGTTCCGGCGTGGATCGCACGATGGGATGGTGCGTGAGCCCGCCTGGCCCTCGGAGGGCCGAACGGCCCGGGGCCGGGGGGCCCTTCGGGCGGCGCCCGGATGCCCGGCTCGAGCGGTCAGCCCCCGCCGACCTCGACCCAGGCCGACCGCCAATCGGCCGGCTCGAAGGACTCGCTCCAGTACGCGGTCTCCCGGGCGATCTTGCCGTCCCGGAGCTCGAAGATGAACACGGTGTGATACGCGGGACCCCCGGAGTCGAGGGATGCCTCGGCCACGACCAGGTTGCCGCCGCTCACCATCCGGCGGGGCGTGATCGTCGGGAGCCGCGGGAACGCCCCATAGACCGCTCGCCGGTTGTCGCCGCCGACCACGCGCTCGCCTGATTGCGGCCAATCCATGACGGCGTCCTCGTGGAAGAGCTCGTCCATGACCTCGACCTTCCGGTCGTTGATGCACTGGATCAGTCGCTCGATGACCCGTCGGTTCTCGTCCTCGCTCATGATTCGGACTCCTCGGCTCGATCAGCGCTCGGGGATCCGCTCAACGAGCCCGGCCCGCCACGGCGGTGGCTCGAACGGGCCCGCGAAGTAGTTCGTCACCCTGGCGACCTTTCCCTCCCGGAGCTCCAGGATCGCCACCAGATGGGTGGCGCCCCGTCGGTGTAGGTGAGCCGTCCCTCGACCGTGAACGTGTCGCCCTCACCGTTGATCCTGACGACCGTGAAGGACGGCGACGCGGCCCAACGGTCCTCGCTGCCGACGATCCGCTCGGTCTCGGCCTGGGGGAGGCCCCCGGGGTACTCCTTGTGCACCCTGACGTACCCCTGGTGCCCCCGGATCCGTTCTCCCGATTGGGGCCAGTCCTCCACGTAGTCGGGATGGCGAAGCTGGCCCAGCGCTTCGAAGTCGGCCGGGAACGCGGCCATGTAGCGCTCGACGATCTCTCGGATGCTTGGCTCGACCATGGTGCCCTTCCCCCGAGGCTCTGTCCGCGCCCCAGACTGAGCCGCCGCCGACGGTGTCAAGTTCCGGACGTGCGGCCCGGACGGGGCGGGCACTAGGATGGGGCGATCCGTCAAAGGGGGAGCGTGGACGCCTTCGACGTGGCCGTCATCGGCGCCGGCGTGCACGGAGCGTCGGCCGCCTACCATCTCGCCTCGAGGGGGGTGCGGACCGTGGTGTTCGAGCGACTGGCCCCCGCGCTCGGCCCGACGGGGCGCTCCAGCGGCATCTGCCGGGCTTACTACACGAACCCGTTCCTGGCCCGGGCGGCGTGGGAGAGCATCGGCATCCTGAAGCGGTTCGAGGAGCTCGCCGCAGGGCAGGACGCCGGCTTCCGCGAGACCGGGTTCCTGTTCCTCCAACGCGAGGAGCACCTCGACCGGGTCCGCGAGGTCCTGGCCCGGCTGGACGAGATCGGCATCGTCACCGAGCTCCTCGATCGGGAGGCGCTGGCGGATCGGTTCCCCGCGTTCGACCTCCACGGGGTCGGGTTCGCGGTCTGGGAGCGACACGCCGGCCACGCCGATCCCTCCGCCACGACGACCGGGCTGTTCCGGCGGGCCGTCGACCTCGGGGCCGAGGCGCGCCTGGGGCTGCCGGTGGTCGCCCTCGAATCGAGGAACGGGACCCCGGTGGTGGTCACCTCGGACGGCACGCGGACCGCGTGTTCGCGTGTCCTCATCGCCGCCGGACCCTGGACGGCGCCGCTGGCGCGCCAGCTCGGCGTGGAGCTGCCCCTGACGGTCGAGCGCCACTACGTGGCGGTGTTCCGATGGGGGCGGGCCGAGCCGGTGGTGGCCCACGCGGACATCGAGGCCGGCTACTACTTCCGGCCGGAGGGAAGCGAGCAGTTCCTCATGGGCTCGCTCCATCCCGCGGACCGGGTCGACCCGGACGCCTTTTCCGAGGAGGTCGGGGACGCCGAGGTCCTGGAGCTGTCGGAGCCCCTGGTTCGCCGCGTCCCCCACCTGGCCACGGCCGAGCCGAACGGTGGGTGGGCGAGCCTCTACGACGTGAGCCCCGACTGGCAGCCGGTGATCGGGGAGATCGCGCCGGGCGTGTTCGTCGACGCGGGGACCAGCGGGCACGGGTTCAAGCTGGCCCCGGCGCTCGGCCGCCACGTCGCCGACCTCGTCACGGGCGAGGCCGTCGACCGCGGTCTCCAGGACTTCGATCCGTTCCGGTTCGAGCGCGGCGGTGACCTGGCCGCGGGGTTCGGGCGGTCCCGGATCCTCGGATAGCGAGAGGAGGAGGACGTCATGGATGCTTCGATCGAGCTCCGGCCGAGGTCGGTCGGCGATCTGCTCGCCGGCGCGTTCGAGGTGTACCGCCGACGGTTCCTCACGTTCCTGGCCATCGCGGCGATCGTGGTCGTGCCGCTCACGCTCGTCCAGTACTACGTGGCCCGAGAGCTGGTCGGTGTCACGGGCACCGATGGCGCAACGGAGATCCCCTCCGACGCGTGGCGAGTGGCCGGCGCGAGCCTCCTGCTGGGGATCCTCGGCTTCATCGTGTTCCAGCTCCTGACCGGTGCCATGACTCGCGCCGCGGTGGGGGTGGTCGTGGGGGAGACCCCCACGGTTGGCGAGAGCTACGAGGCGGCCGGGGCCCGGCTGGGGTCGATCGCCCTGGCGGCGATCCTCACGGGCCTGGCGGCGTTCGTCGGGTTCCTGCTCCTGGTGATCCCGGGGTTCATCGTCCTCGTCCACCTGATCGTCACGATCCCCGCGGTCGTCGTCGAGCGGCGGCGGGGCGGCGAGGCGCTGTCGAGATCGTGGGCGCTCGTCCGGGGGCACGGGTGGCGGGTGTTCGGCACGATCCTGGTCGGCCTGCTGCTCGTCGGGATCGCCCAGGGGATCGTGGCGGGCCCCGTCCAGGGAGGGTGGCTGGCAGAGGGGCTCGCCGCCGCGGTGGCCTCGGTGATCACGCTCCCGTACACGACGGCGCTGACCGTGCTGATCTACCTCGACCTCAGGACGAGGAAGGAGGCGCTGGACGGGGCCGCGTTGCGAGCCGAGCTCGGGCGCGGCGCCTCCTGATCTCTCGTCACCTTCGCGGCGGGGCGCTCCCGGCCCGCCGGGCCCCCTCCGTCACCGCTCCTGGCCGGCCTGCGTCCAGGCGCGAGCCGGAGGCGCGGGTCCCCACACGGTCGGACCGTAGGGACGGACGTTCCGGTCCTCGCGGAGGTAAGTGAGGTCGTCGACCACTCCCACCACGCCGTCCACGCCGTCCACCAGCTCCACGAGGATCTCCTTCGAGCTCCGCAGGTCCAGCTGTCCGCTCAGGCGGACGACGCCCCGATCGACCTCCACATGGATCGTGGCCGGATCCAGCCACATCGTCTTCACGATCACCCCGTCGACGATCTCGGCTCGGATGTCCTCATCCGCCCGGAGGAAGGGCTGGAGGAGGTCCTTCCTGCTCACGATCCCCACGACCCGGCCCTCGGCGTCAACCACGGGGAGCCGCTTCACGCCGGCCCGCAGGAGGCGAACCACGGCGTCGCGCACCGGCGTCTCCGGCACGACCGTGACGACCTCGTCGGTCAGCACGTCGCGAGCCCGCAGGTCCGCGGTCATGCGGTCGGCCTCAGCGAGCCACTGCCGGTCCACGAACCAGTCCAGGAACCGTCGTCGCTTCGGCTCCCGCTCCTCCTCGCTCCGAAGGAGGTCGGCCTCGGTGACGATGCCGACGAGCGTGCCGTCCTTGTCCACGATGGGGATCCCGCTGATG
>JBQGDK010000378.1:0-9491 GCA_052039025.1 Actinomycetota bacterium | reverse complement strand
AGCCGGACCGCCATGGTCACCAGCAGGGCGCCGAACAGCACGGCGGACAGGATCGGATCCATGCGCACCGCAAGGAACGAGGCGAGGAACGACGAGAGCACCCCGGTGATGCCCACGATGGCCGCCGTGCGCAGGTCGACGTCGCCGTGGCGAACGTTCCGGATCGTCCCCACCAGGGCCGTGGGGATGATCACCACCAGCGACGTTCCCTTGGCCACGACCTGCGACGCCGAGGCCAGGAGGACCAGGCCTGGCACCATCACGATGCCCCCGCCGACCCCGAGGAGGCCGGCCATGGTCCCGGCCAGCCCGCCGAGCGCGACGAGCAGGATCCCCGTGATCAGGTCGAGGTCGATGGCGCCCTCGGCGCGAACCTCGAACGGGAGGCTGGCCGCCGCGGCCAGGAGGAAGCCGGCGAAGATGATCCGAAGGCCTCGCTCGGGGATCCGCCGGAGCGCGTGGGTCCCAACCACCGCCCCCAGCGCGCCGCCGGCCGTCAGGAGGGCGGCGGCGAGCCAGTCCACGGCCCCGGCCAGCGCGTAGCCCGCCGCCCCGGCCGCGGCGATCGGGACGATGGCCGCCAGAGAGGTCGCGTGGGCGCGGCGTTGGGACATGCCGAGCAGGAGGACCAGGCCGGGCACGATCAGGATGCCGCCACCGACCCCGAACAGGCCGGACAGGGCTCCGGCGGCCGCCCCCACGGCCGCGGCGGCCCAGCCGGTGCGGCGCCGCACGTCCACGAGCCCGAGGATACGCGGCGATATCATCGGTTCGTGGGCGATTCCCCCCTCCTGGCACCGTTGAACCCGGTGCAGCGCGAGGCCGTTCTGCACACCGAGGGACCGGTGCTGATCGTGGCGGGGGCCGGCTCCGGGAAGACCCGGATCCTCACCCACCGGATCGCCTACCTGATCGCCGAGGGCGGGGTCCGGCCCCAGTCGATCCTGGCGATCACGTTCACGAACAAGGCCGCTCAGGAGATGGCCGACCGGGTGGAGTCGCTCGTCGGCACCAGGATCGCCAGGGGGATGTGGATCCTCACGTTCCATTCCGCCTGCGCCCGGATCCTCCGCCGGGAGCACGCGCTCCTGGGGCTGCCGTCGCACTTCTCCATCTACGACGAGGGAGACACCGAGCGGGTCATCAAGATGTGCCTGGAGGCCGCCGGCGTGGACCCGAAGCGGTTCCCGCCGAGGGCGGTGGCCGCGGCGATCGGGAAGGCCAAGGACAACCTGCTGACGGCTCCGGAGACGGCCGAGGCCGCCGGGAACTGGTACGAGCGCACGGTGGCTGACCTCTATTCGGAGTACGAGCGGCGGCTGGCCGCCGCCGGGGCCGTCGACTTCGACGACCTGATCCTGCGGACCGTCCGGCTGTTCCGTGAGCACCCCGAGGTCCTCGAGCACTACCAGGAGCGGTTCCGGTACGTGCTGATCGACGAGTACCAGGACACGAACCGGGCCCAGTACCACCTGGTCAACCTGCTGGCGGCGAAGCACCGCAACATCTGCGTGGTCGGCGACGCCGACCAGGGCATCTACTCGTGGCGAGGGGCCACGATCCAGAACCTCCTCGACTTCGAGCACGACTACCCGGACGCGGAGGAGTTCATCCTCGACCAGAACTATCGGTCGACGCGGACGATCCTCGAGGTGGCCAACGCGCTGATCGACCACAACCTCCAGCGCAAGCCGAAGAACCTGTGGACCGACGCCGAGCACGGCACGCCGGTGGTGCGGTACCGGGCCGAGGACGAGCACGACGAGGCGTGGTTCGTGGCCCAGCAGGTCGAGCGGCTCGTCACCGACGAGGCCGAGCACGCCTACGGGGACGTCGCGGTGTTCTACCGGACGAACGCCCAGTCCCGCGTGGTCGAGGACGTGTTCATGAAGGCGGGGATCCCGTACCGGGTCGTCGGGGGCGTCCGGTTCTACGAGCGCCGGGAGGTCAAGGACACGCTGGCGTACCTCCGGGCGCTGGTGAACCCGCAGGACGCCGTGTCGATGCGCCGGATCATCAACACGCCGAAGCGGGGGATCGGCGACCAGACCGTGGCCGCGCTCGAGGGCTTCGCCCGCGACGAGGGCGTCACGCTGCTCGAGGCGTGCCGGCGGGCCGAGGAGATCGCGGTGCTGTCCACGCGGGCCACGTCGGCCGTGAAGGGGTTCGTCGACGTCATGGACCGGCTCCGAGCCAGGCTGGAGGAAGACGCCCGGCCCTCGCGGATGGTCGAGGCGGCGTTCACCGAGTCCGGCTACCTGGGCGAGCTGGACGCCGAGCGGACCGTGGAGGCCGAGACCCGCAAGGAGAACCTTCGGGAGCTGGTCGGCGTCGGCGCCGAGTTCGAGGCACGGTTCCCGGAGTCGGGCCTGCCCGAGTTCCTCGAGCAGATCGCCTTGGTCACCGAGCAGGACGAGTACGACGACTCGTCGGGGTCGGTGACGCTGATGACGCTGCACAACGCCAAGGGCCTCGAGTTCGAGGTCGTGTTCATCGTGGGGATGGAGGACGGGATCTTCCCTCACTTCCGGTCGATGACCGATGCGGACGAGCTCGAGGAGGAGCGCCGGCTCGCCTACGTGGGCATCACCCGGGCCCGCCAGCGGCTGTACCTGACCCACGCGTGGAGCCGGACGCTGTTCGGCGCGTCCTCGTACAACCCCCCGTCACGGTTCCTGAACGAGATCCCCGCCGAGCTGATCGAGGATCTCGAGGAGACGGGCCCGAGCGGCGACGGGGAGGTGGTGGCCCCGGGGCCGCCACCCGACGTCGCAGCGGGCGACACGGTGGTCCACGACCGCTACGGCGAGGGTGTGGTGGTGTCGGTGTCGGGGGCCGGGCACGACGCCGAGGCCGTGGTCATGTTCGAGGACGAGGGCGAGAAGCACCTGCTGCTCGCTTACGCGCCGCTCAGGCGGGTGGGCTGATCGCGGACGTGTCGATGTAGATGACGCCCTGGTGGATCCGGATCGGGAGGACGGTCAGCTCGCGTCCCTTCCGACCCTTGCCGTCGAGCCCGTATCGCTTCCGGGCGCAGTCGAGGTAGCCGCCCTCCACGACCTCGAGGGGACAGTTCGGCGGCTCCGCCACGGCCACGGCCCGTCCGCCCTCGGTCGTCCCCAGGTACACGCCGGCGAGGACCTCGCGAGCGGTGCCGGGAGCGACGTCCTCCATCCCGATCTCCTCGACCTCGCGGAAGGGCGGGCCGGGCGGCCGGAACAGGAACCACGTCCCGATCAGCACGATGACCAGCCCGGCGGCGATCGACCCGATCACCCACTGGATGCCGAGCGTGCCGCGGAACGGCCCCAGGGGGCCGATCCGCTGACCGGTCTTGACCCCGGGGGCGCGGACGTGGATCCGCCGGGTGGACACGGCCCCCATTATCGCCGGCCGTGGCGGGCTTCCACCACGAGCGGGCCGTGGGTGGTCGAGGCGCGTGGCGCCACCGGGCCCCGTGTCGGGGGAGTGGTAAGCGTACGTACCACGTGGTAACTTTGGTTACCACACAGAAAGTGAAGAGACCACCCCCCTTTGTGGGAGGCACCGATCCGATTCGACACACCGCTGGACGACGCGCTTCGGAGCCGCGGCCACCTCCGCGTCCTGAGGGTCCTCGCAGGGGAGCGGGATGGGGAGAACGTCTCCGCCCGAGGGATCTCACGGCGAGCGGGCCTGAGCCACCCGAGGGTCGGTGCGATCCTGGCGGATCTGGTGAGCCAGGGGATCGTCGTCGGCTACCGAGGCATCGGGTACGGCCTCTACGACCTCAACGAGGAGCACGTCGTGGTGCGAGCGCTCCGGCCGCTCCTCGAGTGGGAGATGGAGGCCGCCGACGAACTCGTCGCCTACCTCCGGCGGACCATCGCCGCGCGCGCCGAGCACGTTCGAGCCGCTCTGCTCGTCGGGGATCTCGCGTGGAGCGAGGATCTCGGCGGGGACGTTGTGGAGATCGCGGTGCTCACGGCCCCCGGTCGGGAAGCCGAGGTCTGGGAACGGTTCCTGGGACTCGAGGACCGGATCCGACGGCGATTCGGCAGCGACCTCCGCCTCCTCGTGGAATCGCGGCGGCGGGCCGCCGAGCAGGCTCGCAAGGGCCGTGCGCCGTGGCATCGCATCGCGGAGCGTGGTGTGCCGCTGTACCGCGCGTTCCCGCGATAGACTCCGGGAACCCATGCCCCAGAAGCACCGCATCGTGATCGCCAAGCCCGGCCTGGACGGCCACGACCGGGGGGCCAAGGTCGTGGCCAGGGCGCTCCGCGACGCCGGGTACGAGGTCATCTACACCGGCCTCCACCAGACCCCCGAGCAGATCGCGGAGACCGCGATCCAGGAGGACGCCGACGCCGTCGGCCTGTCGATCCACTCCGGTGCCCACATGACCCTGTTCCCCCGGGTGGTCCGGCTCCTCCGGGAGCGGGGGGCCGGCGAGGTCGTGGTGTTCGGCGGCGGGATCATCCCGAAGGAGGACGTGGTGCCGCTGAAGGAGGCGGGGATCGAGCGGATTTTCACGCCCGGCACGCCGACCTCGGACATCATCGACTGGCTCCGCTCCCGGCTGTCCGGCACCAGGGCGGCCTCCTAGCCGTGGATCTCCTCGAGCACCAGGGCAAGGAGGTCTTCGAGCGGCACGGCATCAAGCTGATCGCGCGGGAGGTCGTCGAGACGGCCGCGGAGGCTCGCGACGCCGCCGGGCGCCTGGGCCCGGTGGCGGTGAAGGTTCAGGTCCAGGCCGGCGGCCGCGGGAAGGGCGGAGGGATCGTGCTGGCCCAGACGCCGGACGAGGCCGAGCGGGCCGCCCGGAAGATGTTCGAGGACGGCTGGGGCGGGATGCCGGTCACTCGGGTCCTGCTGGAGCGCCTCGTCGACATCGACCGCGAGCTGTACATGGCGATCACGCTCGACCGGGCCGAGCAGCGGTACGTGGCCATGACCTCGAGCGAGGGCGGGATCGACATCGAGGAGGTCGCGGCGAGCCGGCCCGAGGCGATCCGGCGGGCGGCGGTCGACCCGCTGCTGGGCCTGAAGCCGTTCCACGTCCGTCGCCTGATGGGCGGCTTCCCGGCCGAGGCCCGCGAGGGGGCCGGCGCGCTCCTGGAGCGCCTCTACGAGGTCCTGGTGGCCAACGACGCCACGCTGGTCGAGGTGAACCCGCTGGCCGTGCTGAAGGACGGCCGGGTGGTGCCGCTCGACGCCAAGGTGACGATCGACGACAACGCGCTGTTCCGCCACCCCGAACTCGCCGGGTACGCGTCCGCGTTCGCCGTCGACCCGACCGAGGCCCGGGCCCGCGAGCTCGGCCTCCAGTACGTGAAGCTCGACGGCCAGGTCGGCATCATCGGCAACGGGGCCGGGCTCGTCATGTCGACGCTCGACCTCGTCCAGCAGGCCGGTGGCGCGGCCGCGAACTTCCTCGACGTCGGGGGCGGGGCGGGAGCCGACGTGATGGCCGCCTCGCTCGAGGTGATCCTGTCGGACCCGGCGGTGCGCTCGGTCCTCGTGAACATCTTCGGGGGGATCACCCGAGGCGACCTGGTGGCGCGGGGGATCCTCGAGGCGCTCGAGCGCGTCGACGCCACCGTGCCGATCGTGATCCGGCTCGACGGCACGAACGCCGAGGAGGGCCGCGGGATCCTGGCCGAGGCCGGCCACGAGCGGATCGTCCCGGCCGCCACGATGCTCGAGGCCGCCCGCACGGCGGTGGAGGCGGCGGCCTGATGGGGGTGCTCCTCGACGCCGAGACGCCCGTCGTGGTGCAGGGCATCACCGGAAAGGAGGGACGGTTCCACACCCTCCGGAACCGGGAGTACGGGACCAACGTGGTGGCCGGCGTGACGCCCGGAAAGGCCGGGGAGGACGTCGAGGGCATCCCGGTGTTCGACTCGGTGGCCGAGGCGGTCGAGGCCACCGGCGCCGGCGCCTCGATCACGTTCGTCCCCGCCCGGTTCGCCGCAGACGCCATCCTGGAGGCCGCCGACGCCGGTGTCACGCTGATCGTGTGCATCACCGAGGGCATCCCGGTGCTCGACATGGCCCGGGTGGCGAACTACCTGCGGGGGAAGGATCACGTGCTGATCGGTCCGAACTGCCCAGGGCTGATCTCGCCGGGGAAGGCGAACCTGGGGATCATCCCTGGGGAGATCACGATGGAAGGCGGCGTCGGCCTCGTGTCGAGGTCCGGCACGCTCACGTACCAGATCATGAACGAGCTCACCCAGCGCGGCGTCGGGCAGTCGACGTGCGTGGGGATCGGCGGGGACCCGATCATCGGCACGGGATTCGTGGACGTGCTGTCCCGGTTCGAGGCGGACCCCCAGACCGAGGCCGTGGTCCTGATCGGCGAGATCGGCGGGTCGGACGAGGAACGGGCCGCCGAGCACATCGCAGAGCACGTGACGAAGCCCGTGGTCGTCTACGTGGCCGGCTTCACCGCGCCGCCCGGCAAGCGGATGGGCCACGCCGGGGCGATCATCACCGGCTCGAAGGGGACGGCCCGGGCGAAGGCCGAGGCGTTCGAGGCCGTGGGCGTCCGGGTGGGTCGGAACCCCACCGAGGTCGCCGAGCTGGTCGAGGCCGCCCTGCCGTGAGCCGCGGCGGCGCGCGCGCCGCCCTCGGGCACGGAGCGCTGGCACTTGCCCTGCTGCTCATGGTCGGGGAGACCGTCGCCATCCTGCGGGCGGCGGGGCCCCTCGATGCCACGGCTGGCGCGGTGCTCCGGGCCGGGGCCCTGGCGCCCTCGTTCGTCCACCGGGTCCCGGTCGAGGTCGTGCTGGTGAACGCCGACGGGGCCGGCGGCCTGTTCGAGGGCTCGGTGGGGTTCACGGTGCGGGTGGCGCTCTTGCTGGCCACCGCCGGCGCCGGGTGGGTCCTGGTCCGGGGCGGAAGGTCCGCGGGCGGGCTCCCCACCGCGCTCTTGGTGGCCGTGCCCTACACGATGCTGTCCGCGGCGGCGGCCCTGGTGGCCACGGGGTCGGACCCGGCCATCCTCTTCGGCCCCGGGTTCGCCGACCCGGGCCAGGCCGCGGCCCGGGTCTCGGTGTGGTGGTCGGTTGGCGTGCCGGCGGCGCTGGCGCTGGCCTGCGGCGCGGGTGGTGGGCTCGCCTCGAGGACTCGCCGGCCGGCCGCGCCGGCCTGGATCGCTGCGGCCGGGGCCTGGAGGATGACGTGGGTCCTGGCGGCCGGGGGAACGGCCGGGGTGCTCGTCGTGGTGGCGCTCCACCCGGACGCCACCCGGGCGTTCCTCGACGCCGCCGGATCCCGGGGATGGGCCGGCGCCGCCGCCGTCATCCTGGTGACGCTCCTGCTGCTCCCGAACCTCGGGGTCGGCGCGGCCGTGGCGGCGATGGGCGTCCCGATCGAGCTTCGGGCCGGCGATTCAGCGTGCGCCCTGGTGTCGCTCGGCGGGATGCCGTGCGCGGAGGTCGCGGTCGATGTGTCGCCGGCCCACCTCCTGTTCGTCCTGGTGCCGCTGGCCGCCACCGTGGGGGGCGGGTGGTGGGCGGCCCGGCACCTGAAGCCTGCCGGGGCCGCCGGGGCCGCCGGGGCCGCGGGTGTGGGCGCGGCCGCCGGCCTCATGTTCGGCCCGGCGCTGGTGGCGACCTCGTTCCTGGCCTCGGTGGCCTACCGGCTCACCGGCCCGCTGGGCGGAGCCCTCGGCGAGGAGGGCGTGGTGGTCGGCCCGCCACTCGGTGTGGTGCTCCTGGCGGTCCTGGCGTGTGGGATCGTGGGCGTGGCGATCGTGGGGTACGCGGCGTGCCGGGCCGGGCGTGGAGCGGGCCCGGGGGGTGGCCCGGGCCCGAACGAGTCCTGATCCCCGCTACGCGGCGGGAGGGCGGGGCGTTGCCACCTGGCTCTCCTGCCAGCGGAGGTAGGCACCGTACGCCAACACCAGGGCCAGGACCAGCCCGACGAACGCCCCCCACTTGATCAGGTCGAGCTTCGTCAGGAACGAGATGATCGTGAACAGTGCCGTGGCGCCGGCGAGGGCGGCGCCGATCAGCGCCGGGGACGTCGTGCCCATGTCGATGCTCACGCCCGCGGCGAGCATGCCCTCCCAGACGATCACCGCGATGCACAGGATGGCGACCAGGATGCCGAGCCCGTTGAAGCCGTTCACGTTCGCGCTCCCAAGGTCCGTTCCCAGGAACTCGCCGAAGTCCACCCCCTGCCACGGGAAGAAGAGGTCGATGAACAGGAGGATCGCGGTCACGAGCACGACCTTGGACCCCGTGGTCATCCGGGACATGTCGAACCCGCCGGGCCGTTGCGGCTGCGCCATGTATGCGCTCCTTTCGCTTCCCCTCGCGCCGCCCACGCGGCGCCGCGCGTATTCAACCGTCCGGCGCGAGGCCAGTCAAGGACGCGGCCGTCTGGACCGGGTGAACCCGAGCGCCGCGCCCGAAGCGGTCACCACGACCATGGCGAAGGGGGCCGGCGTGGGGGAGGTGTAGTCGGGCGAGGCCGCCAGGGCCACGGTCGCGGCCACGGCCGCCACCGTCCCGAGGATGGCGTACGCGCGGGCCGTGGTCCACGGGGGGAGCGCGATGACCGTCGGCGCCAGGGCCGCCAGGAAGGCGCCCAGCGCCGCGGCGGACGACAGCAGCGGCCACGGCTGCGGCCCGGCTCGCCACGCGGAGAACATCTCGGTGAGGGGCCCGGATCGGTGCCACGGGGGGATCGTGAGCAGGAGAGCGAGCCCGAACAGGATCGTGGCGGACGCGTCGGGGCGTCGCCACCGGCGGGCCGGACGGGCCGGCGGCTCGGGCACGCCGAGCTCACGAGAGGCGCATGACTCGCACAGCAGGCGACCCCGGAACGGGATCGCGCACTCGAGGCACGTCTCCCGGCCGCACGACTCGCAGCGGCCCACCGAGGGCCGGTCCTCGTGGACCGCGCACCGGGCCGTCGTTCGCTCGGGGGCCGCCACCACGCCTCATTCTCGCCTATCCTCCGGGCCGTGGACGCGCGCGTGGCCGTGCTCGCGTCGGGCTCGGGGACGAACCTCCAGGCCCTGCTGGACGATCCGGTGGTGGGCCCGATGGTGGCGCTGGTGGTCTCGGACCGCCCCGAGGCGAAGGCGCTCGACCGGGCCCGCACCGCCGGAGTCCGGGCCGTGCACCTCGATCCGACCGGATACGCCTCGCGCCAGGCCCACGACGCCGCCCTCCTCGACCTCCTTCGCGCCGCCGCGATCGACGTGGTGTGCCTGGCCGGGTACATGCGGATCCTGTCGGCGCCGCTGGTCCGGGCGTTCTGGGGACGGATGGTGAACGTGCATCCATCCCTCCTCCCGGCGTTCCCCGGCGCCCATGCGGTCCGTGACGCTCTGGACTGGGGCGCGCGGGTCACCGGCTGCACGGTCCACCTCGTCGACGAGGAGGTCGACCACGGCCCGATCCTGGCCCAGGAGCCGGTGGCGATCCTCCCGGAGGACGACGAGGACACGCTCCACGCCCGGATCCAGGAGGCCGAGCACCGCCTCTACCCGATCG
>JBQGDK010000377.1:0-2322 GCA_052039025.1 Actinomycetota bacterium | reverse complement strand
GTACGCCCCCACCGCGAAGAACGCCACGTACCCGAGGTCCAGGAGGCCCGCGTACCCCACCACGATGTTCAGGCCCAGCCCGAGCAGGACGAAGATGCCCACGGTGACCATGGCGTGGCTGAGGAACACGCCCACGATCAGCGGCACGATGATGAACAGCCCCGCCACCGCGGCGAAGAACCCGATGCCGGCGCGCCCCGCCCGAACCGAGCCTCTGGCCCCGCCGCCCGTCCGCTTCCGCACCGCCACGGCGGCGACCCCCAGGGCCGCCAAGCCGACCCCCAGCGCCAGGATCAAGAGTGCCCCCGAGACCTCGTCCTGGAGCAGGCCCTGCGCGGCCAGCACGCCCGAGAACACCAGAGAGGCCAGGCCGAGACCCAGCGCCAGGTTCTCCTGGACGTTCGACGGCAGCAGCTCCTCGCCCCGATCCTCCCGGCGCTCCCCGGCCAGGCGGCTGAGGATGGCCTCCCGGCGGGTGGCCAGGAACGCGACCCCGGCACCGAGCACGAACATGGCGACGGCGCCCGGGACGGTCAGGCCCCCCCGTTCGTACAGCCACGACGTCTCCAGGCCGAGGTTGTCGAGCATGACCCGGAGCAGCCGCTCCAGGACCCCCACGATCAGCATCGTCCCCACGCCGGCCAGGAGGATCTTGCGGTCCCGGGGTGCCATCAGCCGGAGGAGGGCGCCAAGGAGCCCCAGCCCCGTGCCCACGACCAGCTGGAGCAGCGCTCCCACGGCGGGCTCCTGACCGTAGGTCAGGATGTCCCCCAGGACGACCGGCGACAGCGACACGAACATGTCGCGGACGTCGATCGCGTTGAAGACCAGGACGAAGGCCCCCACCACCGCCCCGGTGATGATGCCGGCCACGAGCCCCGCCAGGAGCCGATCGCGGGCGCTCACCGGGATCGGGATGCCGTCGACCTTGCGGTCCCTGGCGGCCCAGTAGCCGGCGAAGACCATGGCCCCGAAGATCATGGTCGGGCCGAGCGTCAGCACGCCGGTGATCACGTTCGTCTCGTTGAACCGTTCCACGAGCCCGACCGCGCAGAGGTAGATGACGATCACGCCGCCGAGCAGCCCGGCCCGGATCCCCCGACGGATCACCTCGCCCCCGCCGGTCTGGGCCGTGGCGGTTCTGACGGCTTCGGTCACCGCTGCCATCTCAGGCTCGCTTCTCCTCCTCGGCGCCCAGGATCCCGCCCGGCCGGAACAGCAGGACCAGGACCAGCACCCCGAAGGCCACCACGGGCTGGAGCTGGTCCGGCGACGGCACGCCGGCGCCGGTGAGGACCAGGCGCGGGCCCACGCTCTCGAGAACGCCGAGGACGATGCCGCCGATCCCCGCCCCCAGGATGTTGCCGATGCCGCCGAGCACGGCGGCCGTGAACGCCTTGATGCCCGGGACGAAGCCCATGAAGTAGTTCACCTGGTTGAACACGAACACGAACAGGATGCCGGCCGCGCCGGCCAGCAGGCCGCCGATGGCGAACGTGGCGACGATGACCCGGTCGACGTCGATCCCCATCAGCGCGGCGATCTCCTTGTCCTCGCCGACGGCCCGCATGGCCCGTCCCGTCTTGGTCCGTTCGATGAACAGGTACAGCCCGATCATCAGGATCAGCGCGCCCACGATCACGATGAACTGCTTCCGGAGGATGGGCACGCCCAGGATCGTCAGCTGACCATCCAGGACGTCGATGTGCGGGTACGCCACCGAGCTGGCCCCGAAGAACCCCCGGAAGCTGTTCTGGAGGAACAGCGATGCCCCGATCGCCGTGATCAGCAGGATCAGCCGCGGCGACCCGCGGAGGGGCCGGTACGCCACCCGTTCCAGCACGATCGCCGTGGCCATCGAGATCAGCATCGACGACGCGAACAGGATGCCGATCGACAGGAACGGGCTGCCGTTGAGCGTCCCGGCCTCATCCAGGGCCCGGGCCACGAACAGCGTGCTGAACGCCCCGGCCATGAACACCTCGCCGTGGGCGAAGTTGATCAGGAACAGGATCCCGTACACGAGGGTGTACCCGACGGCGATGATGGCGTACACGCTTCCGCGGGTGACCCCACCGACGATCAGGCGGGTCCAGTCGGCCCCGGTGAACCGCCCCTGCTGGAGGGTGGCGGCGGCACCGAGAACGATCCCCACCAGGAGGATCGCGGACAGGCCGATCAGGATGATGGCCCGCCACGGCACCCGCTCGAGGATCAACCGTCGGCGGGGTGCCTCAACCGTCTTGGTCGCCGCTTCGCTCATCCGGCCCCCGACCGAAGCGGGGGGGGGGGGGCCCCGGGCACCCCCCCCCCCCCAGTGGC
>JBQGDK010000376.1:0-2110 GCA_052039025.1 Actinomycetota bacterium | reverse complement strand
GGCGGTACCGCGTGTGAGGCCGTGGACGCCCGAGGGCTGCCGCGGTCGGACTGCGACATCGGGGCCTACGAGCTGGTGCTCTGCAAGGGCACGGCCGTGAACCGGATCGGGACCGAAGGGGATGACGTGCTCGTCGGGACCTCGGGGGCCGACGGGTTCCTGGCGTTCGGGGGGAACGACACCGTCCGGGGCCTGGGCGGCAAGGACGCAGCCTGCATGGGTCCGGGCAAGGACGTCGCTGCCGGCGGAGGCGGGAAGGACCGCCTGTTCGGCGAGAGCGGCAAGGACCGCCTCAAGGGCCAGGGCGGCAACGACCGGGTCGTCGGCGGCCCGGGGAAGGACACCTGCGTCGGGGGACCCGGGAAGAAGGATCGGGCCCGGCAGTGCGAGGTGACGAAGACCGTCCCGTAGACCTACGGCTGGTTCTCGCCGTGGAAGATCTCGGAGACGGACTCGTCCTCGAACACCGCCTGGAGCGCCGAGGCCACGATCGGGGCGATCGACAGCACCGTGAGCTTCCCGATCCGCTTCTCGTCGGAGATCGGCAAGGTGTTCGTGACCACGACACCCTTGATCGGAGCCTCTTCGAGCTTCTGCACCGCCTTCCCCGAAAGCACCGCGTGGGTGGCGGCGACGTAGATGTCCGAGGCGCCCTCGGCCTGGAGCGCCCGGACACCCTCGACCATCGTCCCAGCCGTGTCGATGATGTCGTCGATCAGGATGCACGGCCGCTCGCGGACATCGCCCTCGACCACCATCTCCTCGATCTTGTGGGCCTCGCGCCGTGACCGTCGCTTGTAGATGAACGCCAGGTCAGCGTCCATCTGAGCGCCGAGCCGCTCCGCCACCTTCACCCGGCCCGCGTCGGGCGAGACCACCACGAGGTCGTCGCCACTGAGCTGCTCCGAGTCCTGGAGGTAGCCGGACAGGAGCGGCAGGGCCGTGAGGTGGTCGAACGGCAGGTCGAAGAAGCCCTGGATCTGACCGCTGTGCAGGTCGACCGACACCACGCGATCCGCTCCGGCCACCGACAGGCAGTCGGCGATGAGCTTCGCGGAGATCGGCTCGCGAGCGAGCGCCTTCTTGTCCTGCCGGGAGTAGCCGTAGTACGGGACCACGGCCGTGATGCGCTTGGCCGAGGCCCGTTTCAGCGCATCGATCATGACGAGCTGCTCCATGATCGACTCGTTCACCGGGTCGGCGTGGGTCTGGATCACGAACACGTCCGAGCCGCGCACGCTCTCCTCGGAGCGGACGTAGATCTCCCCGCTGGCGAAGCGGAAGATCTTCGATCCGCACAGGTCCACCCCGATGTGCTCGGCGATCTCCTCGGCGAGCGACGGATGCGCCGTCCCCGAGAACAGCATCATCCGCTTCTTCGTGACGATCTCCCGGATGCTGGTCACTCCCTCCCCCTCTCGCGATCCTTCCGCGCCCGGTAGCCCTTGACCACACGCTGCTCGTTCCGCTCGACCGCCAGGGCGCCCCCAGGAACGTCCTTCGTGATCACCGAGCCCGCGCCGGTCACCGCGCCCTTCCCGACCCGCACCGGAGCCACCAACATCGTATCGCTCCCGATGCGGGCATCGTCGCCGATCACCGTCCGGTACTTCCCGTAGCCGTCGTAATTCACCGTGATCGTGCCGGCCCCGATGTTGACGTTCCGGCCGATCGTGGCGTCGCCGACGTACGCCAGGTGCGGGACCTTGCTTCCCTCGCCGATCCGCGAGTTCTTGATCTCGACGAACGAGCCGGCCTTGGTATCGGCCGCCAGCACCGCCCCCGGCCGAAGGTGCGCATAGGGACCGATGGTGGCACGCGGGCCGATCCGGGCCCCCCGGACCACCGAGCGCTCCACCACGGCTTCGGGCCCCACGGTGGAGTCGGCGACGTCGGCGTCCGGCCCGATCGTGCACCCGGCTCCGATCCGGGTGGTCCCCCGCAGGTGGGTCCCCGGGAGGATCGTGGCGTCCGCGCCCACCGCGACCTCGACGTCGATGTAGGTGTGTTCCGGGTCCTCGATCCTGACGCCTCGCTCCATGAGGCCCCGGTTGATCCGGCGGCGCAGCGCGGCCGCTGCCGCGGCCATCGTCACGCGCGAGTTCACGTC
>JBQGDK010000375.1:0-2420 GCA_052039025.1 Actinomycetota bacterium | reverse complement strand
GTGCGGAGCGAGCGCCAGCTCTGCGAGCGCATCGACACCGACCTGCTGTTCCGCTGGTTCCTCGACATGCAGCCGGGGGATGACGCGTTCGACCCGACCACGTTCTCCCACAACCGGGAGCGGCTCGACACCCACGGCCTGACGACGGCGTTCTTCGCGGCGGTTGTGGGCGAGGCGGTGACGGCCGGTCTGTGCAGCGACCACTTCACCGTCGACGGGACGCTGATCGAGAGTTGGGCCGCCCTCAAGAGCTTCCAGCCGATCGCACCGAGCGAGGCCGGGCCGGCCGACGGGAACGGGTTCCAGCCGCGGAACCCGGGCGTCGACTTCCACGGCCAGAAGCGAACGAACGAGACGCACCGGAGCCGTACCGACCCGGAGGCCCGGCTGTACCGCAAGGGCCTGGGCAAGGAGGCGAAGCTGTCGCACATGGGCCACGCGCTGGGGGAGAACCGGCACGGGCTGATCCTGGCCGTCGCGGTGACGGAGGCGACCGGCACGGCCGAGCGGGAGGCGGCCCTGGAGATGGTCGACGCGGTGATCGCCACGGCGCACCTGCGGCCGAGGACGCTCGGGGCGGACAAGGGGTACGACGACGGGCAGTTCCTCCTGGACCTGGAGGGTCGGCGGGTCGAGCCACACGTCCCCCTGATCAAGGACCCGCAGGACCCGGCCGCGGTCGCGCACAAGAAGCGGCGGCCCGGGGTGGAGGCTCGCCAGCGGATGAGGGCTCGGCTGGGGACCGAGGGGTACCGGCTCAGCCAGAAGTGCCGCAAGAAGATCGAGGAGGGGTTCGGGTGGCTCAAGTCGATCGCCGGCCTCGGCCGCAGCCGGGTGGTCGGGCGGTGGAAGCTCCGGCAACTCCTGGAGGTCGGGGCGGCGGCTTACAACTTGGTCCGGATGACGTCGCTCAAACCCGCGTAGCGGGCCGGCCGAGCGGCTGGGAGGAGCGGGGGCGACGGCCCGGCTGGGCCGGTGGGTGAGCACCCAACAGCGGCCAGTCGAGGGACCGGCCGCGATTTTCAGCACCCTGCTAGGTCGTGTCCGGTGAATCAGCCCAAGTAGAAGCGGAACAGGATGGCCAGCTTGATCATCCCGAGGTAGTGGATAGCCAACTTCTCGTACCGGGTGGCGACCCGCCGGAACCACTTCAGCAGGTTGATCCCCCGCTCGATCAGGTTCCGCTCCCGGTACGCCTCCCGGTCGAATGGACCGTCCCGCTCGGGCTCCGACTTCTGGTGCGGGATCACCGGCCCGACCCCCTTGGTGAGCAGGTACTCCCGGATCCACTTCGCCGAGTACCCCTTGTCCCCGGCCAACTTCTCCGGCAACATCCCCCGCGCGTCGAGCGCCTCGACCAGCGGCACGATCCGCTGGGTCTCGTGCTGCTGGCCCGGACCGACCTCGACCACCAGGGGCAGTACCTCGCCGCCCCCGACCGCCGCGATCAGGTGCAACTTGGTCCCGAACCCGCCCTGGCTGCGCCCCAGGGCGTGGTCCTCCGGTTCCCCGTCGGGTAACTTTTTTTCGACGCCCCGGCGGCCGACTGGTGCGCCCGCACGACGGACCCGTCGATGGCGAACAACTCCCAGTCGATGTCCCCGGCCAGCCCCTTGCGGAGTTGGAGTTCGCCGAGGATCTCGTCCCACAAGCCCTCCTGGGACCACCGCCGGAACCGCTCGTAGACCGTCTTCCACTTGCCGAAGGTCGCGGGCACGTTCCGCCACCGCCCGCCGTCGGACAAGGCCCAGAGGATGCCGTCGATGACGCGCCGGTGATCCTTCCACTGCTTCCCCCGGCGGCCGTTGGCCGGGAGGAACTCCCGGATCGCTTCCCACTGGGCATCGGACAACTGGTATCGGGGTGATCCCATCGCACCTACTCGGGGTCGAGAACGGAACTCCCGAGGTAGAGGCTCCGCACCCGCCACCGATTCACCGGACACGACTTAGCAGGGTGCTGAAAAACGCGGTGTTGTATCGCCGCCGTCCCCGCGCTACGCTCTCTGGATCACTGCTCTGGGGACGACCGATGCGCGGCCGCGCCGACGACCAGCTCCCGCTGTTCCACGTGTTCTCGGTCGAGGAGCGGATTCGCCCGGACCACCCGCTCCGGGACGTCAAGCGGCGGGTCGACCGCCTCCTGGCCGGGATGTCGGAGGCGTTCGGGAAGGCGTACAGCGCGACCGGCCGGCCGAGCGTCCCGCCCGAGCGGCTGCTCAAGGCCCTGCTCCTGATGGCCCTGTACTCGGTCCGGAGCGAGCGGCAGCTGTGCGAGCGGATCGACCCCGACCTGCTGTTCCGCTGGTTCCTCGACAGGCCGCCGGGCGCCGGCGCGTTCGACCCGCCCACCTTCACCCACACCCGGGAGCGACTCCACGCCCACGGCCTGACCGGGGCGTTCTTCGACGCGGTGGTGTG
>JBQGDK010000374.1:0-1648 GCA_052039025.1 Actinomycetota bacterium | reverse complement strand
GAGTGGGAGGAGGCCGCCAAGGACCTCGGAGCGACGCCGTGGACGGCGTTCCGGACCGTGACCCTGCCGCTGATCTTCCCCGGGATCCTGGCGGCGGCCGTCCTGGCCTTCGCGCTGTCGATCGACGACTACGTGATCACGTTGTTCAACGCGGGGGCCACCGTGACGTTCCCGCTGTGGGTGGCGGGGGCCTCCCGCTTCGGGGTCCCTCCGGCCGTGAACGTCATGGGCACGCTGATCTTCGTGGTCGGTGTTACCCTTGCGCTGCTCGCCGTCCCGCTCCAGCGTCGGCGCGCGCCGGCGCCGGTAGCTCCACCGACAGGGAGACCCACAGGATGACGGACGACGCCATCACCGCCAGGGCCCACGAGATCGCCAAGCGGGAGGCCGCCGCGCTGCTCGAGCGGACCCCTGGGTCCGAACGGCTGTACGAGCGAGCCGTGAAGGTCATGCCGTACGGCGTGGCCTCCTCGTTCCAGGCGAACGACCCCTATCCGATCTACGTCCGGCGGGGGCGCGGCAGCAAGGTCTGGGACGTCGACGACAACGAATACGTGGACTTCCACGGCGGCTTCGGGACGATGGCCGTCGGCCACGCCCACCCGAAGGTCGCCGAGGCCATCGAGCGGGCCGCTCGCACCGGGACCCACTTCGCCGCGACCACGGAGACCACCGTGGCCCTGGCCGAGGAGCTGTGCCGGCGGTTCAAGCTGGATCAGGTCCGGTTCACGAACTCGGGTACCGAGGCCACCATGGAGGCGATCAGGCTGGCCCGGGGGGCCACCGGCCGGGACGTGGTGCTGAAGATCGAAGGCAGCTACCACGGGCACCACGACGCCGTGATGTTCTCGGTGGTCCCGAACTCAGACGTGATGGGCGGGCGCGAGGCCCCGGCCTCGACGCCGCTCTCCAAGGGGATCCCGGCGGACGCGGTCAAGCAGACGCTCGTGGTCCCGTTCAACGACGCGGGCGCACTCGAGCGGATGCTCGGCGAGCGAGGCGGCGACATCGCCTGCCTGATCATGGAGCCGATCATGATGAACGTCGGGATCGTGCTCCCCCAGCCCGGCTACCTCGAGCGAGTCAAGCGGCTGTGCGCGAAGCACGGCGTCGTGCTGATCTACGACGAGGTGAAGTCCGGGGCCACCGTGGCGCCCGGCGGCGCGGCCGAGCGGTTCGGCGTCCACCCCGATCTGTCGTGCTTCGCCAAGGCGGTCGGCGGCGGGGCAGCGCTCGGGGCCTTCGGGGGGCGGGCCGATCTCATGGAGGAGATCACCTCGGGCGTGGCCCACATGGGCACGTTCAACGGGAACCCGCTCTCGGCGGCTGCCGGGCTGGCAGCGCTCACCGAGGTGCTCACCGACGAGGCCTACGACTACCTCGGCAAGATGGGCACGCTGCTGGCCGAGGGGTGCCAGCGCGCCATCGCCGACTCGGCCATCCCCGCGCACGCGGTCGACCTCGGTTGCAAGGGCTGCGTGTCGTATCGGCGCGAACCGCTCACGAACTACCGCGACTTCCTCGAGTGCAACGTGGCCCTGTTCGAGGCCTCATGGCCCTGGATGGTGAACCGCGGGGTGTTCATGACCCCCGGCGACGAGGAGCAATGGACGATCTCCGTCCAGCACTCCGAGGCCGACGTCAACCT
>JBQGDK010000373.1:0-4951 GCA_052039025.1 Actinomycetota bacterium | reverse complement strand
GATGCGGACGGCGCGTAGTACGCGCTCCCCTTCTTCAAGTACCCGACGATCTCGGCGCCGGCGTCGCGGGTCCGCTGGTAGAGTCGCTCCAGGGTCCCGTCGTCGACGAGCTGGCGCAGCGGCCGGCCGTCGACCGTGGCGTGCGCCGGCAGGGGCACCATCGACTCCCCGTGCGAGCCGAGCGTCATGGCGTCCACGCTCGAGGGAGACGCCCCGAGCTCCGCGGCGATGAAGTATCGGAGGCGAGCGGAGTCGAGGGTCCCGGCCATGCCCATCACCCGCTCCTTCGGGAACCCGGTCACCTCGGCGGCGAGGAACGTCATCTCGTCGAGCGGGTTGCTGACCACGATCAGGACGGCCTCCGGCGAGGCGTCCCGGACGCGGCCGGCCACGTCGCGCATGATTGCGGCGTTCTTCCCGAGGAGATCCATCCGGCTCATCCCGGGCTGGCGCGGGAGGCCTGCCGTGATCACCACGACGTCCGAGCCGGCCGTGTCCGCGTAGTCGTTCGTCCCCCGGACCACGGGCTCGAACCCCTCCACCGGCGACGACTGGTTCAGGTCGAGGGCCAGGCCCTGCGGAAGCCCCTCGACGATGTCGACCATCACGACCTCGTCGGCCAGCCCGCTCTGGGCCACGCGCATCGCCGTTGTGGCCCCGACGAAGCCGCTCCCCACGACCGTGATCTTCACGACCCGGCCTCCAGCCGCTCGATCACCGCGTCGGCCACCTCCGACGTCCCAACCGCGGTGGGGTCGTCCCGCGAGGGCTTCATGTCGTAGGTCACGCTCTTCCCCTCGGCGATCACGTCCGCCAGGGCCCGCTCGAGCCGGTCTGCGGCGTCGCGCTCCTCGAGGTGCCGCAGCATCAGCATGCCCGAGAACATCATGGCCATGGGGTTGACCTTGTTCATGCCCTTGTACTTCGGGGCGCTGCCGTGCGTGGCCTCGAACACGGCCGCGTCGTCTCCGATGTTGCCGCCCGGCGCCACGCCGAGGCCCCCGATCAGGCCCGCGCACAGGTCGCTGATGATGTCGCCGTACAGGTTGGGCAGGACCAGGAGGTCGTACTCCTCGGGGCGGGCCACGAGCTGCATCGAGAGGTTGTCGACGATCCGGTCCTCGAACTCGATGTCGTCGTACTCGGCGGCCACCTCGCGGGCCGTCTCCAGGAACAGGCCGTCGGAGAACTTCATGATGTTCGCCTTGTGCACCGCGGTGACCTTCTTCCGCCCCTCGCGCCGGGCGTACTCGAAGGCCCACCGGACGATCCGCTTGGTCCCCGTCACGGAGATCGGCTTGATCGAGATCCCGCTGTCCTCCCGGATCCGGGAGCCGGAGATCTCGGCGATCGTGTCGATGAGGCGCCTGGCCTCCTCGGTCCCCTGCTCGAACTCGATCCCCGCGTACAGGTCCTCGTGGTTCTCGCGGCAGATCACCACGTCGACGTCCTCGTAGCGAGAGCGGACCCCGGGGTAGGACTTGCACGGCCGGAGACAGCAGTACAGGTCGAGCTCCTTACGGAGGGCCACGTTCACGCTGCGGAACCCCGTCCCCACCGGCGTGGTGATGGGTCCCTTGATCGCCACCCCGTTCGTTCGGATCGACTCGAGGACGTGCTCCGGCAGCGGCGTGCCGTACTTCTCCATCACGTCGGCGCCGGCCTCCTGGACGGCCCAGTCGAACCCGACGCCTGTGGCCTCCAGGACCCGGCGGGTGGCCTCGGACAGCTCGGGGCCGACCCCGTCGCCGGGGATGAACGTCACTCGATGGGCCATCGGGATCGCTCCTTCGTCGTGGGTCGCGCCGGCCATCATAGCCACGCCCGGCCCGGGAGACCGCGGTATCATCGGGGAGCGCCGTGACCGACAAGGGCCTGGCCGACGTCGTCGCCGCCGAGACCGCGGTCTCCGACATCGACGGCAGGCTCGGCAGGCTCTGGTACGCCGGGTACGACATCCACGACCTCGCCCGGTGGTCGACGTTCGAGGAGACCGTCTTCCTCCTCCACCGGGGCCGGCTCCCCACCCGCGACGAGCTCGAGGACCTGACGCAGCGCTTGATCGAGGAGCGCGAGCTCGACCAGTGGACCGGGGGCCTGATGCCCACGTTCGCCGACGTGGCCTCGCCGATGTCGATGCTCCGCACCAGCGTCTCGGCCTCCTCCGGCTACGACCCCGACGGCTGGGACCAGTCGGCCGAGGCGAACGAGCGGAAGGCGATGCGGCTGGTGGCCCGGTTCCCCACGCTGATCGCCTCCTACCACCGGATCCGCTCCGGGGGGGACCCGGTCCCCTCGAACCCGAGCCTCCCTCACGCCGGGAACTTCCTGTGGATGCTCTCCGGGCAGGAGCCGGAGGAGGAGGCGGCCCGGGCCTTCGACATCTGCCTGATCCTGCACGCCGACCACACCATGAACGCCTCCACGTTCGTGGCTCGGGTGGTGGCCTCGACGCTGTCCGACATGCACTCGGCGATCACCGCGGCGATCGCGGCGCTGAAGGGGCCGCTCCACGGCGGGGCCAACGAGGCCGTGATGAAGATGCTCGAGGACATCGGGGAGGTCGACCGGGTGGAGCCCTACGTGCTCGACCGCCTCGAGCGCAGGGAGAAGATCATGGGGTTCGGCCATCGCGTGTACAGGACCGAGGACCCCCGGGCCACGCACCTGCGGCGGCTGTCCCGCGAGCTCGGCGAGCGGATCGGGGATACCCGCTGGTACGACCTGTCCGAGCGGATCGAGAAGGTGGTCCAGGAACGGAAGGGCCTGTACCCGAACGTGGACTTCTACGCGGCCAGCGTGTATCACACCCTCGGCATCCCCACCGACCTGATGACGTGCGTGTTCGCAGCGAGCAGGGTGGCCGGCTGGTCGGCCCACGTGCGGGAGCAGCTCGCCGACAACCGGCTGATCAGGCCCGAGTCCGAGTACATCGGCCCGCGCAACCAGACCTACGCCCCGATCGAGGAGCGGACGTGAGGATCTCGTCGATCATGACCGAGGCCGCGGTCACCGACCGGCCCGACGACGACCTCGCCGCGGCGGCCCGCAAGATGTGGGAGCAGCAGACCGGCTCGCTGCTGGTGCTCGAGGGCCAGGACCTGGTGGGGATCATCACCGAGCGCGACGTCCTCCGCGCGGTGGCCACGGGCGCGCCCCTCGACACGCCGGTGTCCGAGATCATGTCGAAGGAACTGATCACGGTGGAACCCGGGACCTCGCTCCGAGAGGCGGCCCGCATCATGACCGACAAGTGGATCCGCCACCTCCCCGTCCTCGACGCCGGCCGGCTGGTCGGCGTGGTGTCCCAGCGCGACCTGGCCGGTGTCCTGGCCGGAGCGCTCAACGAGCCCGAGGACCTCCACCGGCTGATCGAGTCCAGCGGCCTGGTGCGGGAGCGCCGGCTCCGCCGCATCGAGCACGGCGACCTGGACTAGCGGGTCTCGTCCAGCACGGTGATCGGCACGGTCTGGACGAGGTTGTTGCCCATGCCCTGGTAGTTCCAGGGCTGCTCCACCGGCTGGGTGTTGCCGGCGTCATCCGTGGCCCGGCAGGACAGGACGTGCTCCCCGGGCTCGGCGTTCCAGCCGAACGACCACCCGCGCCAGGCGAACTCTCCCACCGGCGGCTCGAGCTCGGCGTTCCGCCATTCGTCGTCGACGCCGACCTCGACCCGAGTAACCTCCCCCTCGCCGCTCCAGGCCCGCCCCCGGATCACCACAGCCCCCGGCTCCACGAAGCGCCCGCGGTTGGGGAAGTCCGGGTAGCCGGGCGGGATCATCAGCGCCCGGATGCGGATGCGGGTCACCCGCTCCCCCGGGTCGTCCTCGTCCCGCTGGTACCGGTACGACTCGGCCTGCTGGTAGCCCTGGAAGGGCTCGGTGACCGCCTCGATGCGGGTCAGCCACTTCACGCTGGCCATCCCGTACCAGCCCGGGGCCAGCAGTCGGAGCGGGGCGCCGTGCTGGGGCTCCAGTGGGCGCCCGTTCATCTCGTAGGCCAGGAGGACCTCCTGGCGATTCGCCGACTGGACCGTCAGGCTCCGCTGGTAGTCCTGCTCGACGTCGCCCTGCACGCCGTGGTCGGCGCCCGTGAACACCAGCTCTCGGGTGTCGGGACGAACCTCTGCCTCCGCCAGGATCTCGGCCAGCGGCGTTCCGGTCCACTCGGCCGTGCCCACCGCCTCGTACAGCCAGGGGTTGCTGATCGGGCGAGGGAAGAGCCGGGCCCGGCCGTTCCCGGCGCACTCCATCGTGACCGGCATCGTCCGGGCCGGCCGTGACCGGATGTCGTCGAGCGAGAGCGACAACGAGCGGTCCACGTTGCCCCCGACCTCGAGCCGCCACGACGAGGGATCGACGTCGGGGATGTCGAAGTGGATCAGGAGGTAGTGCATGCCGGTCGGCGTGACGTCGTACCGGAGCCCCTCGAGCGGCATGCCGCGGTTGCGCGTGGCCAGCTGGAGCTCCTCCAGCGTGAGCGGGCCCTCGGTGACTCCCTCGGCCACGGGTGGATTCTACGGCCCCGGATCCCTGGGCAGAAGCCCGGCGTCCTCGATGACCCGTCGGACGGGCTCCTCTCGCCCGAGCCCCATCACGTGGACGCCGGCGATCCCCTCGATCTCCCGGAGTCGCTCCACGACCTCGACCGTGAGCCGAACGCCCTCCGCCTCCGCGTCCTCGGCCTTCTCCATCCGCCGGATCACGTCCTCGGGCACGACGACGCCAGGCAGGTTCTCCCGCATGAACCGTGCGGTGGCCACCGATCGCGGTGGCGCCACGCCGATGAGCACGAACATCCGCTCGAACACGCCCAGCGGGCGAACCCGGTCGGCCCACTCCCCGATCGCGTCGGCGTCGTACGCGATCTGGGACTGCACGAAGTCGGCCCCGGCGTCCGCCTTCTGCTCCAGCCGGCCCGGATCGTACCCGGGGATCAACGGCAGGTCGGC
>JBQGDK010000372.1:0-1771 GCA_052039025.1 Actinomycetota bacterium | reverse complement strand
TCTGTCTCGTGCTGCCTCAAGAAAAGTCCCTCTCTCAACCCGCGAGACGGTATAAGGAACATCAGAGTACATGAAGTGCGGGACCCTGACAGCCGTGATCTTGGCCGCGTGCCTGGCGCTGCCGGCCTCCGCCGGCGCATTCGAGCGGACGATCGAGGTGCCCTCGGAGGGGCCCGGTCCGCCCCAGTTCGACCGGGTCCTCGTCCATCAGACCGGGGCCGCCGATGCCCGCCGGGTGCTGGTGCTGATGCCCGGGACCGTGGGCGGGGCGGGCGACTTCGCCCTGCTCGCCGACGAGGTCGTCGAGCGGGTGCCCAAGGTTCAGGTCTGGGCGATCGACCGGCGCAGCCAGCCGCTCGAGGACACGACTATGTTCGCTCGGCTCGAGGCGGGCGACGTGACCCTGCAGGAGACGTTCGACTACTACCTCGGCTGGATCGTGAACGGGGGATTCCCGCGCCAGCACTTCAGGTTCCTGGACTGGACGCTGACCCCCTTCGCCCGCGAGTGGGGGATGGAGACGGCGCTCGAGGACGCCCGTGCCGTGGTCGAGCTCGCCCGCAGCAAGGGCCGCAAGGTGGTCCTCGGCGGTCACTCGCTCGGCGCCTCGCTGGCGGCCGCCTACGCCGCCTGGGACTTCGACGGCAGACCGGGCTACAAGGACCTCGCCGGCATCGTCCTGATCGACGGCGGCCTCCTCGGCAGCTTCGTCGATTCCTTTGACCTCGCCCAGGCGCAGGCGGCGATCGCTGACCTCGCTGTCTCGAGCCCGTTCCTCGACCTGCTCGGGCTCGGCGGGCTCCCGGAGATCGCCGGGATCTTCGCCGAGATCGGCGGCTACTACGCGCGATTCGAGCCGACCGCGAGCGCCCCGCTGCAGCAGTTCCCGCTGCTCCCGGACGCGTTCGACCCGGGGATCCCGGTCACCAACCGGGCCCTGCTCGGCCACGCCTTCGACCGCGATACCTCGCCCCCCGAGCTCTCCCTGCTGCACGTCAACGCGGGCGGGCTGGCCGCCTCGGGCGAACCCCGCGACTGGGTCGACGGCGGCATCACCCCGGTCGCGAACATGGCCGCGTTCCTCGGCCGCGAGCCAGGCAACGGCGTCGAGTGGTACTTCCCCCGGCGCCTGACGATCGACACTGACGGAGCCGACCAGATGCGGATGAACGATGTCGCCCAGTTCCTCGGCCTGCGGCTGATGCACACCGACCGCATCGATGTCCCGATCTACGCCTTCCAGACCGACCTCACCGGCGGCGACGTGCTCGAGGGCGCGAGGCGGCTGGTCGAGCGGGCGCGGACGAGCGAGCGGAGGGCGCTGCTGATCGACGGGGTACCGGAGCACAGCCACCTCGACCCGCTGGTGTCGGCGCCGGATCAGAACGAGTTCCTCGGCGGCCTCGAGCGGTTCCTCACCTCCTACCTGAAGCCGCCCGCCCGATGAGGGCGGCGCTCGCGGTCTCCGCGGCGGCGCTGCTCCTCCTGCCCTTCGGTGCGTCCGCCGCCCGGGCGGCGGAGGAGTTCCCCCCCGGTTTTCTCTGGGGAACCGCGATCTCAGGGTTCCAGACCGAGGCCGGCCAGGGACGGAACGCCGACCCGGGAAGCGACTGGTACATCTGGACCCACGATCCGGGAAACATCGCCGAGGGCATCGTCAGCGGCGACCTCCCCGAGGACGGCCCCGGCCACTGGCTCCGCTTCCGCAAGGACCTCGACCTCGCCGCCGACCGGCTGAACAACAACGCCTTCCGCCTCTCGATCGAGTGGT
>JBQGDK010000371.1:0-2272 GCA_052039025.1 Actinomycetota bacterium | reverse complement strand
CGCGGAAGGACGAGCCGTACGAGAAGTACGGCGAGGTAGATTTCGAGGTTCCCGTCGGTACCGAGGGCGACTGCTACGACCGGCTGTGGGTCCTGGTGCATCGGATGCACCAGTCCTGCAACATCATCGAGCAGTGCATGGAGAAGCTCCCCGCCGGCGAGTACGTGACGAAGAAGACCCCCACGAAGATCCCCGAGGGAGAGGTGTACGTGCGCACGGAGAACCCGCTCGGTCTCATGGGCTACTACCTGGTGGGTGACGGCAAGGAGCACCCCTACCGTCTCAAGATGCGCACGGCCTCCTTCTCGAACGTGTCGGTCCTACCGGTGATGCTCCGCGGGACCCTGCTCGCCGACCTGATCGCGATCCTCGGGTCGGTCTTCTTCGTGGTCGGCGACGTCGACCGCTGACTCAGCAGCCGGCCTGACGATCTCCGAGGGCGACGGCCGGCGTGGGGAGGCTCTCGGTGCCGAAGGCGAGCACCCGGAGACCGCCGAGCTTCGTCTCGTCGATCAGGATCGAGGCCCGGCTCCGGGCCGCGTATAGCCGGCTCGCCTCGCGCCAGTCGCCCCGAGCCTCGGCCTCGGCCTGGCGGGCCCGGACCCCCGAGGCCCACAGCCGGTAGCCGAGGCCGAGCAGGGCCTCGCGCTGCGGGAACGGGCCCCAGACGCGCAGGCCGGACCGGCCGGCCTCCCGGGCCACGACGTCCAGGTCGACCGCGGCGGTGATGTCACGGTTCCCCGGGTCCTCGAGCACCTGGGCGAGCACACGATGGTCGCGGTATGCGTGGACGGGGCCGGGCGTCTCCCGACCCCCGAAGCCGTAGTCGAAGAGGAACGCGTACCCACGCTTCAGGACCCGGGCGAGATCCCTGACCATCGCCACGGCGGCGGGCGAGACCGGCCGTTCCTCCCCGGGGCCGAACGGTCGCTCCCCCGCGAGCGCGCGCGCCGCTCGGGTCGGGTCCCGCTCCACCTCGACCAGGCGGTCGCCGTCGAGGCCGACGAACACCTCGACGAGCCGGCCGTCCCGCTCCCGCACGCGGTGGAACGGGAGGTTGTCGAGGACCTCGTTCGCCAGGACGACGCCCGTGATCCGCCTCACCTCGCCGAGCGAGCCTCGGGCCGCGAGGCCCTTGTCCTGCAGGGCGGCTCGGGCCCCGGCCGTGCGCTCCACCCCCGTGTACCGGAGCGCCGCGGCCAGCTCGGGGACCGCCCGGGCCGCGGCCAGGATCTGCGTTCCAAGGGTGCCGTCCCCGGCGCCCACCTCGACGACGTCGAGCCGGGGGGGCCGGCCCAGGGCGTCCCAGGCCTCGGCCACCTGACGGGCCAGCAGGTCGCCGAAGGCCGGGGAGACGTGGGGGGACGTGACGAAGTGGCCCCTCTCGCCGACGGGGGGGCGCGCGTAGAAACCCTGGTCCGGGTGGTACAGCGCCAGGTCCATGAACTCGGCGAAGTCGATCGACCCGGATCCTCGGATCCGTTCGACCAGCTGGTCAGACAGCGAGCCGGTCCTCGTGGCGGCCACCGGACCGAGCGTAGCAGGCGTCGGTGGGACGGCACCTTGTCAGATCGCGCCCCACGGGGGAGACTCTGCGGTCATGCTCGCTTGGTCCATCCTGGCGGTCTCCCTGGTGGCCTCGGCGCTGGTGGCCCCGGCCGCCGCCACGGAATCGGCAAGGCCCTCCCCGGGGCTCTCCACACCCGAGCTCCTGGACCGTGCGGTGGATCGGGGCCGGCTCGATCGAGCAACGGCGGACCTGCACCTGGCCCACGCGCTCGGTGACCACCGGGAGGTACCGGAGCGCTTCCTGAGCGACGTGCCGTGGGACGGAACGCTGCCGCTGCTCCGGCTCCGCGAGCGGCTGGCGCGTACGCCGCCGGGACCGGCCCGTGCCGCCATCGCCGCGGCGCTCGGTCCGACCGCCTGTGACACCCCCCCGCCGGAGATGAAGGAGAAGGACACCCAGTACTTCCACATCCACTACCACCAGGGGGACATCCAGGCCCCGCTCAACATCAACCACTACGCCGCGTCCCTGGATACCGCGTGGACCAAGGAGGTCAACGAATTCGGCTGGGCCGCCCCGCCGCTGGCGGGCGAACCCCTCTATCCGGTCGTGGTGGAGGAGCTCGGGCCCGGCCTGTACGGCTACGTGCAGAACACCACGTTCGTCGGCAACAACCCGTTCACGAGCTGGGACGACGTGGATGCGTTCGCCTCCTGCATGGCGTTGAACGCGGACTACACCGGCTTCCCTTCGCCGCCCCAG
>JBQGDK010000370.1:0-1719 GCA_052039025.1 Actinomycetota bacterium | reverse complement strand
GTGCTCGGCGCCGCTGTGGTCGACGACATCCTGGCAATCATGCTGCTGGCCGTGGTCTCCGGCCTGGCGGTCGGTGACCTCTCCACCGTGGAGCTCGTCGTGCTGGTCGTCGAGGTGGTGGTCTTCCTGGCCATCGTCCTGTTCCTGGGGCCCAAGGCCATCGGGCGGCTCTCCTCGATCGTCCGGATCCCCGGGATCCCCGACTCCCCGTTCCTGGTGGCCGTGCTCCTGACCCTGGGCCTTGCGGCGGCCTCGGAGGTCATCGGGCTGGCCGCGATCATCGGCGCCTTCCTGGCCGGGCTGATCTTCGAGTTCCGGAAGGAGGAGGTGGCCACACAGATCGAGCCGGTCTACGAGTTCCTGGTCCCCTTCTTCTTCGCTATCACGGGTAGCCAGCTCGACCCGTCCGTGTTCAGCGACGTCGGCATCCTGGGGTTGGCCGGGATGGTGACCGCCATCGCCATCATCACGAAGGTTCTGGGCGGGTACGGCGGGTCCGTCGGCCTGGAGCGCCAGACCCGACTGACGGTCGGGGTCGGCATGGTACCCCGCGGTGAGGTGGGGCTGATCGTGGCCTCGCTGGGGCTCGGGCTGGGCCTCGACGCCGAGCTGTTCGGCGTGGTCGTGGCCATGACCGTGGTCACCACCCTCGCCACGCCGCCCGTGCTGAGCCCGTTGGTGGCCAGGGAGCGGAGCCGGGCGGAGCGAGCGGAGGGCTAGGCTATAATCCGCGGGCTTCACGCCCGTCCCCCGAGGAGGAAACGCACCGATGACCGTGCTGGCCCAGGAAGGCGGCCGCATCGCGGCCAGGTTCCGGGCGTTCGAGGACAATGCCCTGCTGCTGATCCTGGCCATCTCGATCCTCGCGCTGGTCGTGGCCTACCTCCTGATGCGCGGGGTGTTGTCCGCCCCCGAGGGCACCGAGCGGATGCGGACGATCGCCCGCGCGATCCAAATCGGCAGCCGTGCTTACCTGAACCGCCAGTTCCGGACCGTCGGCGCCTTCCTGGTGCTGCTCACGGTGGCGATCTACTTCCTGCTCCCGGTGCCCTCCGACGCCGCGCACTCGGAGACCTCGATCCGCCTGGGGCGGTCCCTGGCGTTCATCCTCGGCGCGGCGTTCTCGGCGATCACGGGGTTCGTCGGCATGTGGCTGGCGGTGCGGGGGAACGTCCGCGTGGCCAACGCCGCGCGAGAGGCGGGTCTCCGCCGCGCCCTCACGATCGCGTTCCGAACGGGCGGTGTCGCCGGCATGTTCACGGTGGGCCTCGGCCTCCTCGGGGCGACGGTGATCCTCCTGATCTACAAGCAGGATGCCACGAGCGTGCTGGTCGGGTTCGGGTTCGGGGGTGCGCTGCTGGCGATGTTCATGCGGGTCGGCGGGGGGATCTTCACGAAGGCGGCCGACGTGGGGGCCGACCTGGTCGGCAAGGTCGAGAAGAACATCCCCGAAGACGACCCGCGCAACGCGGCGGTCATCGCCGACAACGTCGGCGACAACGTCGGTGACTGCGCCGGGATGGCCGCGGACCTGTTCGAGTCGTACGAGGTGACGCTGGTGGCCTCGATCATCCTCGGCGCCGCCGCCTACGCCGGCTCCCCGGAGGGAGCCATCGTCGGCGTCATGTTCCCCCTCCTGGTGCGGGCGATCGGCGTCATCACGTCGATCATCGGGATCTACTCCGTGCGGCCGCGATCGGAGACCGAGCACGGGATGCG
>JBQGDK010000369.1:0-2987 GCA_052039025.1 Actinomycetota bacterium | reverse complement strand
ACCGGGAGGACCCGATCGGCCCGATCCACGGTGTACCAGGCGCACCGAAGGTCACGGCTCCACGCCGAGAGCACGGTGGACTTCCCGAACCCGGGCCCCGCCACGACCAGCGTGAGCCGGCGCTCCATGGCCTCGGCCAACCGGGCCTCCAGCGCCGGCCGGGGCAGGAACGACTGCGGGATCTCGGGAGGCAGGATCTTGGCGGTCAGGGTTTGAACCACCCTCGGCTCCCTGGGGCGTCCCCCGTGCCTGACTTGCTCGTTCCATCCTAACCGGCCCACACCGGACCTTAAGGCGTCTCTAAGGGACCGGACGTACCGTCAGCACTTCGAGAGCGAAGGGAAGGAGGGACAGAGACATGAGGAAGCCGTGGATCAGGGGGGTCCTCACGTTGGGGATCCTGGGCTCGCTGGCGGCCGGTGTGCTGCTATCGCCGGCCGGTGCGGCCGCGCCGCTGACCAAGGCCAAGGTCAAGAAGATCGCCACCAAGGTCGCCAACAAGGCGGTCGCCAACCGCCTCCAGGACGACGTGACCTCGCACACCATCACGAGCCCCACCGTCACCACCGGCGTGACCGCCGAGGCCACCGTGACGTGTCCGGCCGGCAAGATCGCGACCGGGGGCGGCGCGCGGCTCACCGGAGACTACCTGGGGACTGGGCACGCCCCGCCGGTGGTTTCGATCCAGCGCAGCCACCCGACGGGGACCCCTCCGAACGGGTGGGAGGCCTACGCCATCGAGTCGAGCATCACAGGGATCTCCTGGGAGCTCACGGCGTACGTCCTCTGCGCGACCGCATAGCGTCCCAGCCTGGGCGCGAGAGGGCCCGGCTCCAGCGCCGGGCCCTCTGGTGCCACCTCAGTGCATGTGGCCGTGGCCGCCGGCGGCGGTCGCAGCCTCCTCCTCGTCCTCGGGCTTCTCCACCACGGCGCTCTCCGTGGTGAGCACGAGCGCGGCGATCGACGCGGCATTCTGGAGCGCCGACCTCGTGACCTTGGCGGGATCGACGATCCCGGCCTTCATCAGGTCCACCCAGTCGCCCTTGGCCGCGTCGAAGCCGGTGGCGTCCTTCTCGGAGCGGATCCGTTCCACCACGACGGCGCCCTCGAACCCGGCGTTGTGGGCGATCAGCCGGGAGGGCTCGCTGAGAGCCGAGCGGACGATCCGGGCCCCGGTGGCCTCGTCCCCATCGAGCTTCAGCGCATCGAGGTTCTCCTCGGCCCGGATCAGCGTCACCCCGCCGCCAGGGACGATGCCCTCCTCGACCGCGGCCCGGGTGGCCGACAGGGCGTCCTCGATGCGGTGCTTCTTCTCCTTCAGCTCGACCTCGGTGGCCGCCCCGACCCGGATGAGGGCCACGCCCCCCGCCAGCTTGGCCAGGCGCTCCTGGAGCTTCTCCCGGTCCCAGTCCGAGTCCGTGTTGTCGATCTCGGCCTTGATCTGGTTGACCCGGCCCTGGATCTCGGACTGCTCGCCGGCGCCCTCCACGATGGTGGTGTCGTCCTTCGTCACCACGATCCGGCGGGCCCGGCCGAGCATGTCGAGCGTGACGTTCTCGAGCTTGACGCCGATCTCCTCGGATACGACCTGGCCACCGGTGAGGATGGCCATGTCCTGGAGCATCGCCTTGCGCCGGTCGCCGAACCCGGGTGCCTTCACCGCCACCGCGGAGAACGTACCCCGGATCTTGTTGACGACGAGCGTGGCCAGGGCCTCGCCCTCGACGTCCTCGGCGATCACTACGAGCGCCTTGCCGCTCTGGGCCACCTTCTCCAGCACCGGCAGAAGGTCCTGAACGCTGGAGATCTTGCCCTGGGTCAGGAGGATGTAGGGGTCCTCGAGGACCGTCTCCATCCGCTCCTGGTCGGTGACGAAGTACGGGGAGATGTAGCCCTTGTCGAACTGCATCCCCTCGACGAACTCGAGCTCCATGCCGAAGGTCTGCCCCTCCTCGACGGTGACCACCCCGTCCTTCCCGACCTTGTCGAGCGCCTCCGCGATCACCTCGCCGATCTCGGGGTCGGCGGCCGAGATCGCGGCCACATGGGCGATCTCCTTCTTGCCCTCCACGTCACGGGACCGCTTCTGGATCGACTCCACCGCCGCCTCGACGGCCTTCTCGATCCCACGCTTCAGGGCCATCGGGTTCGCGCCGGCGGCGACGTTCTTCATGCCCTGCTTCACCATGGCCCGGGCCAGCACGGTCGCGGTGGTGGTCCCGTCGCCGGCCACGTCGTTGGTCTTCGTGGCCACCTCCTTCGCGAGCTGGGCCCCCAGGTCCTCCCAGGGGTCCTCCAGCTCGACCTCCTTGGCGATCGTGACGCCGTCGTTGGTGACGGTGGGTGCTCCCCACTTCTTGTCCAGGACGACGTTCCGGCCCCTGGGGCCGAGGGTGATGGCCACGGCGTCGGCGAGCTTGTCCACGCCGTGCTCGAGAGCCCTCCGGGCGTCCTCGTCGAACTTCAGCATCTTCGCTGGCATGCGTGACTCCCCCGACTACTTCTTGACGATGGCCAGGACGTCCCGGGCCGACAGGACCAGATACTCCTGGCCCTCCACCTTGACCTCGGTGCCGCCGTACTTCGAGTACAGCACCCGGTCGCCGACCTTGACGTCCATGGGGACCCGGGACCCGTCCTCGAACCGGCCCGGCCCCACGGCCACGACCTCGCCCTCCTGGGGCTTCTCCTTGGCGGTGTCCGGGATCACGATGCCCGAGACGGTCGTCTCCTCCTCCTCGCCCGGCTTGACCACGATCCGGTCGTCCAGGGGCTCGAGGGTGAACGCTCCCTTGGCCATGCTTGGTTCCCTCCTCGCTCGGTTAGCACTCGACCAATCCGAGTGCTAAGTGTAGCGGACCCACGCCGAGGCCGGCAAGCGAGGCCGGGGTCCGGTGGCCCGTGAGCTAGATGTAGTTCCCACCACCGTTGTTACAGCCGGGAGGCCGGCGGCTGGCCTCCGATCGCGGTGTGGGGACGACGGAGAT
>JBQGDK010000368.1:0-3474 GCA_052039025.1 Actinomycetota bacterium | reverse complement strand
AATGAGATCGCTGGCCGACCTCCTCCCCGGCCACGCCCGAGCCCGGCCCGACCGGCCGGCGCTCCTCGCGGGCGACCGGGTGATCACCTACGGAGCCCTGGAGGAACGGGCCGGTCGCCTGGCCGGGGCCCTGGCGAGCCTCGGGGTGGGTCGGGGCGACCGGGTGGCCGTGCTCCTCGGCAACGTCCCCGAGTTCGTCGAGGTCCTGCACGGCGCCTGGCGGCTCGGTGCCGCCGCGGCGCCCCTCAACGTGCTCCTCACGCCCGAGGAGCTCGGTTACGTGCTGGCCGACGCCAACGCCAGGGTGGTGGTGGCCGGCCGCTCGCACGTGCCCTCGGTGCTGGCCGTCCGAGACCGCCTCGCCGACCTCGAGCAGGTCCTGGTGACCGGGCGGGGCCCGTCCCCGCGGCGCACGGCCTCGTACGAGCGGGCGCTGGCCCGTGCAGGGACCCCCCCGGGCGTCCCGGTCGGGCCCGACGACCTCGGGGTCCTCGCCTACACGTCCGGCACCACCGCCGAGCCGAGGGGTGCCATGCTCACGCACGGGAACCTCCTGGCCAGCCTGGACATGGTGCGAGCCGTCCCCACGCTGGGGCAGTCGGAGTCAGACGTGGTGCTGGTGGCGCTCCCGCTGTTCCACATCTTCGGGCTCAATGCTGCCCTCGGCCCCGTGCTCCGGGAGGGCGGCGCGGCCGTCCTGGTGGAGCGGTTCGACCCGGCGGCCACGCTCGGGCTCGTTGGGCGTCACCGCGTCACGGTCCTGCCCGGTGTCCCCGCGATGTTCCAGGCCTGGCTGACGGTGCCCGGGGATCCCGATCTCTCCTCGGTGCGGCTGGCGGTCTCGGGGGCGGCCCCCCTCCCGCCGGCGATCCTCGAGGCGTTCCGGGACCGGTTCGGGATCACGATCTGGGAGGGATACGGCATGACGGAGACTTCCCCGGCGGTCACCACGACGGCGCTCGGTCAAGAGGCCCGCCTCGGCTCGATCGGCCTCCCGCTCCCCGGCGTGGAGGTTCGGCTCGTCGACGAGGCCGGCGCCGAGGTCGAGGAGGGCGATACCGGAGAGATCGTCGTCCGCGGACCGAACGTGTTCGCCGGCTACTGGCGGCGCCCCCGGGAGACGGCCGGCGCGTTCCGGGACGGCTGGCTGCGAACCGGCGACGTGGCGTACCGAGACGAGGACGGCTACCTGCACATCGTCGACCGGACGAGCGACGTCATCATCGTCTCGGGCTTCAACGTGTTCCCGAAGGAGGTGGAGGACGCGATCGCCCTCCACCCGAAGGTTGCGGAGGTCGCCGTGCTCGGCGTTCCCGACGAGCGCACGGGCGAGGCGATCCGCGCGCTCGTCGTCCCCGGGCGGGGCGTGGTCCTGACCGAGGAGGAGATCCGCGACCGCTGCCGCGACTCGCTGGCCCGGTTCAAGTGGCCCCGCGACATCGAGATCGTCGAACGGCTGCCGAGGAACGTGACCGGCAAGGTGCTTCGGCGGAGGCTTCGGGAGGGGGGAGCGGGATGATCGTGCTCCCGATCGGGGCGACCCTGGTGGCCCTGGCCTTCGCGACGCACCTCCTGGTCCGGGGCGGCCGCCGGCGGGCCCGGCATGAGGCGGCGTGGGGCGTGGCGATGCTGATGTTCGCCGCGGCCTCGGGGGCGCTGGTCCTCGGGGTGGCCGACGGATGGTCGTCGGCGGAGTTCCGCGTCTACTGGCTGTTCGGGGCGGTCCTGAACGTGCCCTACCTGGCGCTCGGCGAGGTCTACCTGCTGGCCAGGCGGCCCTGGGTCGGCCACCTCGTCCTGGCGGTCCTCCTGGCGGCCACGGCATGGGCCGCGGCCGAGGTGCGGTCGGCCCCGCTCGACGCCGACGTGCTGGCGACCGAGCGGTTCTTCGCCGGGAGGGAGGTGTTGGGTGAGGATGCGCCGGCCCGGACGCTGGCGTTCGTGTACTCCTACGCGGGAACGGCCGTGCTCGTCCTCGGCATCCTGTGGTCGGCGGTGACGATGCGGGGCAGGCCGGAGCACCGCGGCCGGGTCGTGGGGACCCTGTTGATCGCGTTGGGGGCGCTGATCGTGGCCGGCGGGGCGGCCTTCGCGGCGGCCAGCAACTTCGTGGGATTCTCGCTCACGCTCGCCGCAGGCGTGATCGTGATGTACCTGGGGTTCCTGGCCGCCACCCGACCACGGCTTCCGGCTTCCGGTTAGGACGCCTCGACCGTGGCGCTCACGAGCGGGCTGGCCTTGGGGACCGGATTCGCTCGCGGCTCGTCCGTGAGCAGGACCGTCTCCCAACGGTCTGGGTTGGTCTCCACCGGCATCATCGCCCAGCCGTGGATCACGTCGAGCGTCCCGGCGTGCCAGGTCTTCCCTCCGCCCCGGAACCACACGTGGTACGTGAACGAGGGGTCGGGGAGGTTCGTGGCCATCAGGTAGGAGTGCTCGCTGCCGGGGACGGACAGGACCGAGACCTGGACGCCGGCGGTGCCGTCGAGCGCCAGGACCCTGCTGCTCGGGTGGGTCGCCGTGGAGAGAGCGTCGACGAGCCACCCTTGGGTGCGCTGGGCCTCGTCGAGCCGGCCGGAGAGGCCGGCGACGAGGGTCAGGCTCCACGCGGACATCCCGATCAGCACGACGGCCGCGGTGGCCCCGAGGCCCCAGCCGATCCAGCCCCGACGCGGTCGGGGCGGCGACCGCCGGAGCCGGGGGAGGAGCGTGTCCGGCGGGGGCGCCGCCGGGGCGGCCAGGGCCAGGTCGCCGGCGACCATGCGGAACCCGTCGAGGGAGCCCCGGCACCGCTCGCAGCCAGGCACGTGCTCGAGGAGGGCGCGCTCGGCCAGGGCCTGATCCTCGGCGTCGAGCCCGTCGAGGACGTACGAGGCCAGGAGCTCCTCCACCCGTTCGTGCTCCCAGCTCACGACAGCGCCTCCCGCAGCCGCCGCATCGCGGCGAACACCCGGCTCTTCACGGTCCCGATCGGGATCCCCTCCTCCTCGGCGATCCTCGACTGCGTCCAGCCGCGGAAGTACATCAGCTCGACCAGCCGCCGCTGGTCCTCGGGGAGCGAGGCCAACGCGGCCTTCACCTGTCGGCGTCGGTCGGCCAGATCCGCCTCCTCGGCCACGGCCTCCACCACGTCTTCGACGGGCCCGGGCTCAGGGTTCGCCCGTCGCTCCCGGGCCCGCAGCCGCTCCTCTCGGCGGACCGCGTCGACCGCCCGGTGGTGGACGAGCGACAACAGATAGCTCCGGAACGGCCCCCGGGTGGGATCGTAGGCGTCGGGCGCGCTCCACAGGGCCAGGAACGAGTCGTGGACCACCTCCTGGGCCAGGAAGGCCTGGCGCAGCACCCGGAGGGCCACGCCGTAGCAGGCCGGGGCGTACCGCTGGTACAGGGTCTCGAACGCGCCGGGATCGCTCCCGCCGATCCTTCGTACCAGCTCGAGGTCCGTCTCGGCCATCGGGGGACCAGTATGCCCCC
>JBQGDK010000367.1:0-4332 GCA_052039025.1 Actinomycetota bacterium | reverse complement strand
ACTTCGCGGCCAGCTCGAACGGGTGGCGCCTGTACCCCGTGAAGACCCACACGAGCAGGTAGATCGGGATGTACAGCGGGCCCAGGCGCTCGTACTGCCAGACGTGGTGCAGCTCGTGGGCCTGGAGCCTGCCCTCGACCGGCCGGTTCGACAGCACCACGTGGCCGAGCGTGATCGCCGACCGGCGGAACCGCTTCAGGAGGGCCACGAACCCCCTCGCCGACCCGTCGAAGACCATCACGCCGCCGATCCGGCGGTACGGCTGGAAGGAGAGCCCGCCCAGGAGGAGACCCAGGAGCGTGTTCGGGAGGGCCCAGGCGTAGGTCAGCGCGCGAAGCAAGTCGGCCATTCTCGGCGCTAGGGTATCCTTCCGCCGTGGCGCCTTCCCCCGACGACCGTCCGCCCGTGGACGACCTCATCGACATCCCGCCGGTGGCCACGGAGCTCGGCGCTCGCTTCCAGAAGGCGGGCCATCAGCTCTTCCTGGTCGGGGGCGCCGTTCGAGACGCGGTCCTCGGCCGTCCGGGCACCGAGCTCGACTTCGCCACGGACGCCCGGCCCCACCAGATCATCGCGATCCTCCAGGGCTGGGCCGAGTCCCGGTTCCTGGTCGGCATCCGCTTCGGGACCGTGGGGGCCGTCAAGCGCGGGCATGACCTCGAGATCACCACGTTCCGCGAGGAGATCTACGCCGAGGACTCGCGGAACCCCGAGGTGACGTTCGCCAAGGACGTGGAGACGGACCTGTCCCGTCGGGACTTCACGATCAACGCGATGGCGGTCCGACTGCCCGACGGCGAGTTCGTCGACCCCCACCGCGGCCTGTTCGACCTGGCCCACAAGCGGCTCCGAACCCCGCTCGAGCCCGAGGTCGCCTTCACCGACGATCCGCTGCGGATGCTGCGGGCGGCCCGCTTCGTCTCCACGCTGGGCACCGAGCCGGCCGCCGAGGTCGTGGAGGCGATGCGGGGCCTTCATCGGCGGCTCCGAATCGTGTCGGCCGAGCGGATCCGGGACGAACTGACGAAGTTGCTCCAGGGCGAGCACGTCGATCGGGGGCTTCAGCTGGTGGTCGACACGGGGCTGGCCGACGTGTTCCTTCCCGAGCTCCCGGCGCTGCGGCTCGAGCAGGATCCGGTCCACCGTCATAAGGACGTGCTCCGGCACACGGTGGCCGTGGTGAAGCGCTGCCCCCCCGACGAGGACCCCACGCTTCGGCTTGCAGCACTCCTCCACGACGTCGGCAAGCCGGCCACCAAGCAGATCACGCCCGAGGGCGTCCAGTTCCACCACCACGAGGTCGTGGGCGCCCGGATGGCCGAGGAGCGGCTCCGGACCCTCCGCTACCCGGAGAGGGTGGTCCAGGACGTTCGGTCGCTCGTCGAGATGCACCTGCGGTTCCACACCTACCGGCTCGGCTGGAGCGACGGGGCGCTTCGCCGGTACATCCGCGACGCAGGGCCCCTCCTCGACAGGCTCAACCAGCTGACCCGGGCCGACTGCACGACCCAGAACCCCAAGAAGGCGGAGCTGCTGGCCGATCTCCAGGACGATCTCGAGCAGCGGATCGCCCGGCTGGCGGAGGACGAGAACCTGGCCGCGATCAGGCCTCCCCTCGACGGCCACGAGGTCATGGAGCACCTGGGCATCCCCCCGGGGCCGCTGGTGGGCGAGGCGCTGGATCACTTACTCGAGCTGCGGATGGACCGTGGCCCCATCTCCGATGAAGACGCCCTCGCCCTGCTCGACGAATGGTGGGAGCAGCGCCGGGGCGAGCAGTAGCCGACCATGCGGACCAGCGTCGACGTCCACAACTTCCTCCTGGAGCGGGAGGTCCCGCACGAGCTCGTTGCCCTGCACGGGCGGCTACGGTCGCCCGGCAAGATGGCTCGCACCGCGGCCGTCCTCGGCCTGCCGCTCGAGCAGGTGGGGAAGGTCGTCATCCTCCAGGGAGGCAAGGACCTCGTCGCCGTGCTCGTGCCGGCGGATCGCCAGCCAGACCTGCGGCGGGTGGCGGTGGCCGCGCGGACCGCCACGCTCGAGGAGCTCACGCCCGATCGCGTCACCGACCTGACGGACTACTTCTCGGAGGCCGTCCCGCCCGTGGCCCTTCCGAACGGGACCAGGGTCCTCCTCGACCGGACGCTGGCCGAGCAGGAGGTCCTGTACTTCGCCGGCGGGGAGCCCTCGACGCTCCTGAAGATCCGGCCGGAAGACCTGGTGCGGGCCACCGGCGCCAGGGCGGCCCGGGTGGCCCGATGAGGACGCGCCGGCAGGTATCGGCCGGCGGCGTGCTGGTCCGTCGGGGCCCCCACGGGCCCCAGGTCCTCCTGGCCTCGCGGCGAACGCGCCGCGGCGACCTCGTGTGGGGGCTCCCCAAGGGCCTGGTCGAGCGGGGCGAGGCCCCCGAGGAGGCCGCGATCCGGGAAGTCCTCGAGGAGACCGGGCATCGGGGGACGATCCGAGGGCCGCTCGAGGACGTCTCGTACTGGTTCGTGTGGGAGGGAACACGCATCCGCAAGACCGTGCACTTCTTCCTGATGGACGCGGTCGACGAGCTCCCCGGCCCGAGGGACCGAGAGATGGAGGAGGTCCGGTGGTTCTCCTTCGAGGAGGCCCCCGACGTGGCCGGGTTCGAATCGGAGAGGAAGGTGATCCGCAAGGCCACCGAGGCGGTGGCCGGGTGAGGCCCCTCCTGGCGATCGCCGTCGTCGCGGCGGCGATCGTCGCGGCGCCCGCAGCGGGGGCCCAAGAGGGGCCGGCCGTCCAGTTGACGCTCCTCGATCAGACCCCCTTCGCCACGCCGGAGGATCCGTTCGAGGTCCAGGTCCGGGCGACGAACGACTCGACGACGGCCTTCGACGACCTCAGCCTGGCGGTGACAGTGTGGTCGGCCGCGAGGACCAGGTCCGACTACGCCCAGGTCCTCGAGGCCGGGCCGACATCGCCCCTGGGCATCAAGGTGTTCCCGATGCGCGGGGCGCTCGGCCCGGGCGCGATCCGGGCGTTCGAGGCGGAGTGGGAGCGCCTGGCCTTCCTCGCCGCCCGGAACGAGAACGCGCTGTACCCGGTCACGATCGAGCTGCGCTCGGCCGACGCGAGCATCGGGGAGCTCCGCTCCGGCCTGGTCTACGTCATCGATCCGCCCCTGGCCCCGCTCGACGTGGCGGCGTGCTTCGTGATCGATGCCCCCGTTCGGATCCGGGCCGACGGGGCGCTCCTCGACACCGAGATCGAGGAGCAGATCCACCCGGGGGGCAGGCTCGACGTGATCGTCGGGGGGCTCGAGGCCACGACCGCGCCCGTGACCGTGGTGGTGTCTCCCCTCCTGCTCGAGGTCCTGGCCGACATGCGCGACGGGTTTCGTGTCGCCGACGGGGCCACCGAGGAGGAGCGCCCCCCCGACGACCCCACCGCCACGGCTGCTGGGGAGCTCCTGGACCGGCTCGGCGAGATCGCACGCAGGACGGCCACGACCGAGGTCGTGGCGCTCCCCTACGCCTCCCCATCGGTCCCCTCGATGGTCGAGGCCGGGCTGGATCGGGATCTCCAGGTCCACATCGAGCGAGGGCGCGCGGTCGTGGAAAGCATCCTCGGCGTGGCCCCCTCGCAGACGATCTTCCGCCCCCCGGCCTCGGCGCTGAGCGAGGAGTCACTCCCGGAGATGTCGCGGACCCTGGGACGGGACGGCACCACAGAGGCTCTCCTGGTCGACGGCGACGTGTTCCCGCCCCCGGCGGGGCTGCCCTTCACCCCCCACGGCACCGCCCCCGTCGCCGAGGGATCCATGACCGCCGTGACGCCCGACCTCGTGGTGGAGGCCCGGACCCAGGCGGTGGAGGACCCGGCCCTGGGCGCGATGTGGACGCTGGGCGAGCTCTCGGCGATCTACTTCGAGCGACCCTCGATCCCCCGGGGCGTGCCCGTGGTGTTCGGCGAGGGCGAGCGGCCCCCCGGCCGGTTCCTCCGGGTCTTCCTGGACGGGCTGGAGGTTCGATCGGGGATCCGATGGCTCCGGGGCGTGAAGGCGACACGTGTCGCGGTCGGCGAGCCGCCCCCGGACGACCCGGCCGAGGCCCGCGACCTCCAGGGCGCCTCGCGGGCCCCGGGCTTCTCCTCCGCCGTGATCTCCGGCCTCGAGGCTGGACACGCCGACGTGGCCGCGCTGGCCTCGATGTCCGACCAGTCCCCGCTCCTCGACGAGCTCCACCGAGGCCTCTTGTTGGCGCAGTCACGGTACCTGGCCGGCCACGAGATCGACCGGCTGACGCTGATCGGGACCGTCAGGACGACCGTGGCCGAGGAGCTCGATAAGGTCCATCCACCGCGAGC
>JBQGDK010000366.1:0-3021 GCA_052039025.1 Actinomycetota bacterium | reverse complement strand
GCGGTGGTCACGGCCATCGTGCGGCCGCGGTGGACCACCCTGGCCTGGCCGCGGATGTCGCGGCCGTCAGGGGTGATCGGCCTGAGGAAGTTGACCTTCAGGTCGAGGCTGCCGAACGAGGTCCCCGGCGGGAGCGTGGTGGTCGTTGCGGTGACGATCCCCACATCGAGCAGCATGGCGATCATCCCGCCGTAGAAGGTGCCGAAGCCCGTACAGAACCACTCGCTGGCCGGGACCGACCACGTCGCGGTTCCCTCGTCGACCTCGACGATCCGCCAGCCGAAGAGCCGACAGATCGGCGGCGGCGGCAACTCGTCCTTCTGCCATGAGCGCGTGAAGTCGAGGCCGGACCTCTCGTCCCACCTCTCCTGCGGGAGCACCGTCCCCTCGACCGGCCGGAGGTACGGGTCGGGCGTGTCGAACGTCGGCTCCTCGTGCTCCGGCAGCGGGTCCGGCGGCGGCGGCGGATCGAACGGGAGCGGACGGAGGACGCACCTCGACGTGGCGTGCGCCAGGAGCCGCCCCTGAACGTCCTCGACGAGGCCGTCGGAGAGCCCCTGCCGAGAGCCCGAGTGGATCAGGCGGGCCCGGGCGGTCAGCCGGTCGCTGGCGGGCGTGGCCGGCCGAACGAAGTTCATCGAGAGCTCCGAGGTCGCCAGGACGGTCCCGGTGGGGAGGACGTTGTAGACGGCCCCGCTCAGGGCGGCGTCGGCGACGATCGCCAGGACCCCCCCGGGGAACAGGCCGGCCGCCGACTGCAGCCACGGACTGGCCGGCATCGACCAGGTCGACCGGCCCGGCGTGGCGTCCTCGGGGATCAGGCCGGCGAGGTGGTGGATGGGTGGGAGGGGCACGGTGCGATCGATGAACGGGCGCATCTGCTCGTGCGGCGGGAGGCCGAACAGCCACGGATGCTCGAGGTACGCGTACCGGCCCCGCACCGGCTCGTCGATCGTCACGCCGCGAGGATACGTCGCGACGCCACGATGCGGCTGAAGCCGAGGTTCCGACCGGCGTCGTCCCGAACCATCCGGACCTCGTTCGGGTCGGTCTCGACGCCCATGTCCCGGCAGACCTGGAGCCACAGGAGCCACTCCTTCCACCCATCGGGCAGGAGGTCGCTCCGCTCGACGTCGACGCTCCCGGATCGTTCCCACAGCCGCCGCCACCACTCCGGGCTGTGGAACGTCCAGCACGCCGGGTCCCACACCTCGACGAGGTGCGGCGGGAGCTCGTCGAGCTCGTGGACGATCCCCGGGACCACGATGCCGATCCGGCCCCGGGGGCGGAGGAGATCGACGAACCGGGGCAGGTCGAGCTCACCGGTGCCGAAGTAGTGGTACGCGTCGACGCTGACGATCGCATCGAACGTCTCCCGGCCAAACGGGTGGTCGTACGCGTCCACGCGGAGCGGCAGGACCACGTCATCGACGCCGGCCTCGCGGACCCTCCGCTGGTTCTCCGTGGGGTCGATCCACAGGTCGGCAGCGACGACGGAGACCTCGAACTCCTTCGCCAGGAAGATGGACGTGAGCGCGGTGCCGGCGCCGAGGTCGAGGACCCGCGACCCCGGCTCCAGCGGCATCACGTCGGTCAGGGCCTCCATCAGCCAGAGCGGATGGGGACCCATCTGGTTCTCGAGGACCCACGCGGGGTCGTAGCGTCCCGACCGCGGGTGGCGATCGAGCGCGAGCCTGTCGAAGGCGTCCGTCATCCGTCCTCCGGTGAAGCCACCGGTCCGTAGGAGTGTTCCATAATGCCGATGTGCTGCACATCGAAGGGTTGCGTAAGTCGTACGGCGATGTGATCGCGCTGTCCGGGGTCGACCTCGATGTAACGCCCGGCGAGATCGTCTCGCTCCTCGGGCCCAACGGCGCTGGGAAGACGACGATCGTTTTGATCGTGGCCGGCCTCCGCCGACCGGACGCGGGCGTGGTCGAGGTCGATGGGCTCGACGCGCTGGGACGGTCGGCGGACGTGCGTCGGCGGATCGGCCCGGCTGCGCAGATCTGGGTGTCTATCCGGTCGTGTCGGTCCGAGAGAATCTTCGACTCTTCGGCCGGCTGGCCGGCCTGGGAAGCACCGAGCTGCGGTCACGGATCGACCAGGTCGCCGAGGCGCTGCAGATCGCAGACCTCCTGGACCGACAGGGCGGCACGCTCTCCGGCGGACAGAAACGACGGGTCCACACGGCGATCGCGCTCCTGCATCGACCGCCCCTCCTCCTCCTCGACGAGGCCACCACGGGCGCCGACGTCGAGACGCGCGGCCACATCCTCGATATCGTCCGGGGGCTGGCCCGGGATGGCTCGGCGGTGCTGTACTCAACCCACTACCTGCGGGAGGTCGAGGACCTCGCGGCCGGCGTCGTCCTCCTCGACGAGGGTCGCGTGATCGCCCGGGGAGGGGTCCACGAGCTGGTCGCCGCCCACGCCGCCCCCGTCGTGGAGCTGACGTTCGCCGGGGACATCCCGGTGGCCCTCCTCGACGACGGAGCGGTGGTGGACGGATCGACGGTGCGGCTCGCCGCCGACGACCCGTCCGCCGTGCTGGCGACCGTCGTGCCGCGCCTGCCTGTGGGGAGCCTCCGGTCGGTGGAGATCGTCCGACCGGACCTGGAAGCGGTGTACCTGGCCCTCACCGGGCGTCGCTACGAGGAGGCCGACAAGGAGGCCGAGCATGTCGCCACGGGCTAGTGGGGCCATCATCCGACACGAGTTCCGCGTGATGATGTCCGACCCTTCGACGGTGGTCTTCCTGATCATCATGCCCCTTCTGATGGTGGCCTTGATGCGGCAGCTGTTCGTCGGCCCGCTGGCCGCCGAGGGGTTCCCTGGAGCCAACGGATCGGAGTTCGCTGTACCGGGAATGGCCGTGGGGTTCGCCGCATTCGGCGTCGGCTATTCGGGCTTCACGTTCTTCCGCGATCATGGCTGGGGGACGTGGGACCGGCTGCGGGCGACTCCGGCTACCTCCGTCGACCTGATCGCCGGCAAGGTGGTCCCCACCGTGGTCATGATG
>JBQGDK010000365.1:0-3092 GCA_052039025.1 Actinomycetota bacterium | reverse complement strand
ACGGCCTCTCCGACGGCGACCTTGGCTCCGTGCCGGGCCACGGCCACGACCGCGTCCTCCTCGAGCGGCGTCCCGTCCAGGACGACGGTATCGGGATAGCCCACGGGCGGAACGTTAGCGCACCCATCGAGCGCGTACGATGGGCCACCGTGACGGGAACATTCGTGATCGTCGGGGGCGGGGTCGCGGCCGCGGCGGCCGCCCAGGGCCTCCGCGAGCGCGGCTTCGACGGCCGCCTCGTCGTGATCGGCGACGAGCCGGACATCCCCTACGAGCGCCCCCCGCTGTCGAAGGAGTACCTCCGCGGGGAGCAGGGCCGGGACGCCCTTCCGGTCCACGACGAGGCCTGGTACCGGGACCACCACATCGACCTGCAGCTCGGGGCGCGGGTCGCCGAGCTCGATGCCGGCGGGCCGGCGGTGGCACTGGAGGGCGGGGGTCGGCTCGACGCCGACGCGGTCCTCCTGGCCACCGGCGGGCGGCCCCGCCGGATGCCGGGGGAGCCGTCGGACCGGATCCTGTACCTGCGGCGGATCGAGGACGCCGAGAGGCTCCGCGACGTGATCCGCTCCGGGCGCCTCGTGGTCGTCGGCGCCGGGTTCATCGGTGCGGAGGTGGCCGCCTCGGCCAGGGTAAAGGGTGCTGAGGTCACGGTCCTCGAGAAGAACCACGTCCCCCTGAACCGGGCCATCGGCGAGGAGATGGGCCGGATCTATGCGGGGATCCACCGCGACCGTGGCGTGGACCTGCGGACCGAGGACGGCGTGGCCTCGGTCGAGGAGACCGCGGACGGCGTGGTGGTCCGCACCGAGCGCGGGGACACGATCGAGGCGGACGCGGTGCTCGTCGGGATCGGCATCGAGCCGAACGTCGAGCTCGCGGCGGCCGCCGGGCTCGACATCGCGAACGGTGTGGCCGTCGACGAGCGCTGCCGAACCACCGCCCCCGGCGTGTTCGCCTGCGGGGACGTGGCCGACCATCTCCATCCCACGTTCGGCCGCCGCATCCGCGTGGAACACTTCGACAACGCGCTGAAGATGGGGACGCACGTGGCCGGGTCGATGCTGGGCGACGAGGGCCCGTTCACCGATCCGCACTGGTTCTGGTCCGACCAGTACGACGTGAACCTTCAGTACGCCGGCTTCGCCTACCGGTGGGATCGGGTCGCGATCCGGGGGTCGATGGACGACCTGGACGGTGTGGCCTTCTACCTGCTGGACGGCGTTCTGCTCGGCGCGCTCGGCCTGAACAGGGGCCGGGACGTCCGCCGGGCCATGAAGCTGATCGGGAGCCGACCGGACCCGGCGGCGCTGGAGGACGAAGGCACGGATCTGCGGGGGCTGGCCGTTCGCTAGGATGGCCGTCCGGGAGTGAGCGATGGCGTACACGTGGATGGTGTTCCTACACGTCGCGGGGGCGGTCGTGTTCGTCGCCTCGCACGGGGTCTCGATGGGCGTCTCGCTCCGACTCCGTCGTGAGCGGGATCCCCGTCGGATCATGTCGCTCCTCGACGTGTCCTCGGCGTCGATCTCGGGCCTCTACATCGGGCTGGGCATCCTCCTGCTGGCCGGCGTCGTGGCCGGGTTCATGGGGCCCGACCAGGACTTCGGGGGGACCAGCTGGTGGGGCTCCGGCTGGATCTGGGTCGCGCTGGGGACGCTGATCGCCATGATGGTGTTCATGTACGCGGTGGCCTCGCCCTACTACAAGCGGCTCCGCACGATCGTGGGGGCCATGGCGGAAGGCTCCCGGGCCGTCGGAGAGGAGCGCCTGACAGAGCTCCTGGAGGGGCCTCGGGCCCTCGTCCTGACCGTCGTGGGAGGCCTTGGCCTGGCCTTCATCGTCTACCTCATGTTCTTCAAGCCGTTCTGATGGGCTACCGCACGATCATGGTCGGCACCGACGGGTCCGAGACCGCCGTGCTCGCCGTCCGCGCCGTCACGAGGCTCGCCAAGCGGTTCGGTGCCCTCGTCCACATCGTGTGCGCCCACGGCGATGGCCTCGACGATCAGACCGCGATCGAGGTCTTGCGGTACGCGCGCGAGGCGGTCCGCGCCGAGGGCGTGGAGACCAAGACCCACATGCGGGTCGGCCCGCCGGCCGAGGCGATGAAGGACCTGGCCGCGCTGCACGGGGTCGACCTCATCGTCGTTGGGAACGTCGGGATGGGGAAGGCCCGCCGCTTCAAGCTCGGCGGGATCGCGGAGCAGGTGGCCCACGAGGCGCCGTGCGACGTGTTGATCATCCACACGCGCGACCGCGACGCCTCGCCCGAGGGTGGCTACCGCCACCTGCTGGTCGGCACCGACGGGTCCGCCACCGCATCGGAAGCGGCCCGGAAAGGGTTCGAGCTCGCCGAGATCCTCGGCGCCGGGGTCACGCTGGTGCATGTGGGGGATCCGCTGGTCGGGGCGGTGATGCTCGAGGAGACCGCCAAGGATCGGCCAGGGGCGGCCGAGGTCCGGACCGAGACCCTCGAGGGGGACCCCGCCCAGCGCATCGTCGATCTGGCCGGGCGGGGGGAGATCGACCTGGTCGTCGTGGGCAACAAGGGCCTGGCCGGGACCCGTCGGTACCTGCTCGGCTCGGTGCCCTCGAAGGTCGCCCACGAGAGCCCGGTCGACGTGCTGATCGCCAAGACCGTGGGCCGGACGGTGGACGACCTCGCACCCGGCCACGGGGGGCTCGTCGACGTGCAGGGTCGACGGGTGGCCGTGTACAAGGACGAGGACGGCACGCTCACGGCCCTCTCGCCGCGTTGTCAGCACATGGGATGCACGGTCGACTGGAACGACGCCGACAGGACGTGGGACTGCCCCTGCCACGGGTCCCGATACGACAGGGTCGGTCACGTTCTCAGGGGCCCGGCGAAGAAGGACCTCGATCCGGCCGAGCTGCCGGCGACCTGATCCGCTCGGTCCGATCCCGCCGACGACCGTCGATACAATCTCCGCGTCCTTAGGAGGCCCCCTGCGCATCCTCGTCTGGCATGGCTGGCTGCTCGAGGGCACCGGCTCGAACGTCTACACAGCCAAGGTCGCCGAGGTGTGGCGACGCCAGGGGCACCACGTCGTGGTGCTGTGCCAGCAGCC
>JBQGDK010000364.1:0-4282 GCA_052039025.1 Actinomycetota bacterium | reverse complement strand
GACGCGATCTACGTCGACCTCGACGTCGACGTGCTCGACCGAGCGTGCGCGCCGGCGTGCCCGGGCGCCCGGCCCGGTGGCCTCTCCCCCTGGGAGGTCCAGGCGGCCGCGAAGGTGGCCGGCTCACACCCCAAGGTCCGGGCGATGGACATCGTCGAGGTCGACCCGGAGCGAGACGTCGCTGATGTCACGGTCCTGGCTGCGGCCTCGTTCGTCCTGGCGTTCGCTGCGGGGGTGGCCACGCGCCGCGGCGCCTGATGAGCGAGCGCCCCGGCCGGACGGCCGGGGCGCCCTGGGCGCTCGGGCTAATCGAACAGCGGGAGCAGGTACCTGGCCACGAAGTACAGCACCACGATCGTGATCACCAGGATGAACCCGTACTTCACTACCGCGTAGCCGGTCCACGAGGACCCCGGGTCCGCCGGCGGCGGAGCGTCATGAGCGTGCTCGTCCCTGTGGATGTGCGGCTCGGTCACGTCGAACCCCCTCCTTCGCTTGCTCTCCGAATCGTTCCCCGGCCCGAGGGGGCTCAAACCCGGTTCTACTGTGGGCCGATGGCCTCCCGCAGCTCCTCGAGGGTGCGGGACAGGAGACGGGAGACGTGCATCTGCGAGATGCCCAGCTCGTCCGCGATCTGGGTCTGGGTCAACCCCCGGAAGAACCGGAGGTAGAGGATGGTCCGCTCCCGCCGGGGCAGCTCGCGGATGGCCGGGGCCACGCTGGTCCAGCCCTCGAGCAGCTCGAAGGCCTCCTCCTCCTCCCCCAGCCGGTCCCCCTCGGTGCCGCCCTCCTCGTCGGTGGGGGCGTCGAGGGACGCCGCCGTGTACGCCTGGGCCGTCTCCATCGCCTCAAGGACCTCTTCCTCGGAGAGCCCGGTGCGGACGGCGATCTCCTTCACGGTCGGCGACCGCCCCAGCTCCTGCGAGAGGTCCGTCACGGCCCGCCCCACGCTCATCCCGGCCTCCTGCAGCCGACGGGGCACCCGGAGGGCCCAACCCTTGTCCCGGAAGTGGCGCTTCAGCTCGCCGACCACGGTGGCCGTGGCGTAGGTCGAGAACTTCACCCCCCGTTCGGTGTCGAACCGATCGATCGCCTTGATGAGGCCGATGTTCGCCACCTGGATCAGGTCCTCGAGCGGCTCCCCCCTGCCGTAGAAGCGCCGAGCCAGGTACTCGGCCAGGGGCTGGTAGAGGGCCGCCAGCTCGTCCCGGGCCTCCGGGTCGGGTAGCCGGGCGAACAGTTCCTCGGATCGCTCCGGATCGCCCGAGCTCACCCCCGAGCTCGTCGCCTCCTCGGGGCCCTCCGTCTTCATCGAACGCCGCCCGCGATCTCCAGCCGGACCGCGGGGCCCTCCTCGCCGATCTCGAACGCGGCGCGGTCCGCGAGGCCGGACAGCACGCGCCAGGCCAGCGTCCGCTCGACCTGCGTGGGCGGCCAGGAGGCGGGGGCCGGCTCCGCGTCGCTGCAGACGACGGCGGTGACGCTCCGGCCGGATGCGTAGACACGGAGGACCAGCGTCCTCGCTTCCCACGGCTGTGCCAGCAGGGTCGCGCAGGCCTCGGAAACGGCCAGCCGAAGGTCCTCGATCCGGTCGTAGGTGAACTCCAGCCTGGCCGCCAGGCTGGAGGCGACCGCACGGAGCAGGCGGACGTAATCGGGCCTGGCGGGAACCACGAGCTTGAGGTCGGGCATCACGGACGGTCGCCTATACTATCCGTCCCGACGAGAGGACGAGGTGGCCGAGACTCTGCTGCTGGAGACACATGAATCCGGCGATTGGACGGTCGTCGAGGTCAAGGGCGAGGTCGACCTGTACACGGCCCCCCGGCTGAAGACCCTGTTGACCGAGCTCACCGACCGTGGCCGCCACCGGATCGCCGTCGATTTCCGTGGGGTCGAGTTCATGGACTCCACGGGACTCGGCGTGCTGATCAGCGGCCTGAAGCGCTGCCGGGAGGCCGGCGGCGCGCTCGCCCTGGTCTCGCCGACGGAACCGGTGCGCAAGGTCCTCGGCATCACCGGGCTGGACCAGGTCTTCTCGATCCACGAGGACGTCGCCGACGCCACCGGGTCGTGAGCGCCGACGAGCGGTTCCTGATCGAGCTGCGGCCGGAGCCCGCGTACGTCGCCCCGGCCAGGATCTTCGCCGCCGAAGTGGCCCGGCAGGCCGGCGTCGGTGAGGAGGTCCTCGACGACGTGAAGGTCGCCGTCGGCGAGGCGCTCACCCGGGCCCTCGGGACGGGCGTCACCGACGGGCTGCAGGTGCGGGCGGCCCGCCGGGGCGACCGGCTGTTCTTCGAGATCCCCCAGGGCAGGGGCGGCGGGACCCCCGACTCGACGACCGACCGGCTCACGGCGGCGCTCAGCCTCGAGCTGATCACGGTGCTGTTCGACGACGGCGAGGCCACCGAGGACGAGGACGGCGAGCCGGTTATCCGGTTCTCCGTGGCGCCGGCCTAGGCCCGAACGACCCGGATCACGACCAGGGCCAGGTCGTCGCGAGGACCGTCGGTGGGGGCCTCGGCAGCGTCCAGGTAGATCCGGTCCGCGATCTGGTCGGCATCGAGGCCGTCGCTGTCCCACAGGAGCGCCACGAGCTGGGAGTCGCCCCCGAGGCCGCCTCGCTCGAAGCGCTCCGTGAGGCCGTCCGTGTAGAAGAGGATCGCGTCACCGGGCTTGAGCTCCATCGACACATCTGCCAGCGACGGCTCGGGGAACACCCCGAGCAGCGTGCCGAGGCATTCGGCGGTCTCCACCGTCCGTCCGGCCCGGAAGACCAGCGGCGGGGGGTGGCCGCCGCAGGACACGTCGACGATGACGGACCCGTTCGAACGGCGGACCCGTCCCATGGTGACGGTGCAGAACCGGTCCACCTTGTTGCGAATGATCTGGCGGTTCACCAGCTCGAGCACCGAGCTCGGCCGCCGCCCCCCGACCGCCGCCGTGCGGATCGTGTGCCGGACCAGTCCGGTGAGCGCGGCGGCCTCGGGGCCCTTGCCGCACACGTCCCCGAGGGCCACGCCCCACGTCCCCTCGCCGGCCTCGAACACGTCGTAGAAGTCCCCACCGACGAGCTCCCGCCCACCGGCGGGGCGGTAGCGCGCGGCCACCTCGATGCCGGGGATCTCCGGGATCTCGCCGGGGAGCAGGCTGCTCTGGAGCGTCCGTGCCACCACACTCCGCTCCTGGTGGAGGCTGGCGTTCTCGATGGCCAGGGCCGTGGTCCGGGCCAACTCCGCGGCGAAGTCGAGGTCAGCCTGGCTCAGCCGCCGCCCGGACTCGGCCGTCGCCAGCGTGAGCGTCCCCATCGGCCGCCCCCGACCGATCAGCGGTGCGACCACCGCCGATCGCAGGCGGAGCTCCTTCAGCTTCCGGAAGTGCTCCTCGTCGCGGGCGGCACGGCGGAGGAGGGCGTCGTTCACCTTCCGCAGCAGCACGGGGCGGCCGGTGGCGATGACCTGGGCGGTCATGCCCCCGGGGTCGCCGGGGTCGCGCGGGTATCGACGGAGGAGCTCTTCGAGCTGGCCCACCCGGCTCGGGTCGGCATGGGCCACGTGGAAGCGTGACCGGGCGTCGCCGCTGGTGCGGGCCTCCACGGCGCACCAGTCGCTGAGGACCGGAACGGCCAGCCGGGTGAGCGAGTCCAGCGTCTCGTCGACGTCGAGCGAGGTCGTGAGCGTGCGGTTCGCCTCCGCCAGGAAGGCCAGGCGGCGCTGGACCGCCCGGGCCCGGGCTCGGGCCGCTTCCTCGAACGCCACGATGACCGCGATGGCCAGGAACAGCGCGAGGACGATCCAGTCGCTCAACGTGGGCTCGAAGGAGGGCGGCCCGGGGCCCAGGTACACCACGCCGAGGACGAAGGACACCGCGGCGGCGACGGCGCCGGGGAGGAGGCGACCGACCAGCGCCGCCGGGATGATGACGAGGACGTACAGCCCAACCGGCCCGTCGACCGCCAGCGCGATGGCCGTCACTGCCGCGGAACCGACCGCGGCCACGGCGAGCCCGATGAGGACGCGCTGCAGCCCAGGCCCGAGCACGAGCTCGTGCCATAACCTGGTGACCGGGCGTTCTACTCGAGTGTCCGTCTCGGCGAGAGCGTACTCCTCCACGCCGGATGGCATCGAGGCCGGTCCCCGAGCGGAGCAGCCCGGTACAATCCCGAACGGACGTGATGCTGGAGATCGCCGCCACCGACGACCCGCGCGGGCTGCGCCTGGCCGGCGAGGTCGATCTCGCATCGGTGAACGAGCTGGCATCGGCGCTGGAGCCTCACGTCCGC
>JBQGDK010000363.1:0-2036 GCA_052039025.1 Actinomycetota bacterium | reverse complement strand
ACGAGCGCCGCCAGGATCAGGAGCGCGGGCCTCCCCATGAGGCCACGATACGGCCCCCCGGGCCAAGGCGCGGGCCGACCGTGGGCTCGAGCTGAGATCGATACGGCCGCGCCGGGTCCCTCGGCGGTGGGGGTCTCCATGGTCCCGTGGGACGCGCCGAGGGACGGAGGGGTTCGCGCCCTCAGGAGGCCCGGCGGGTCAGGACGCGGACGATGCGGTCCTCCAGCCGGACCGCCGCGTCCTTCGACATCCCCCGGGTCAGGATCGAGAACGATGCCCACGAGCCGGTCCGTCGGAGCCAGACGTACCCGGACAGCGCCGAGATCGAGGACAGGGTCCCGGTCTTCGCGTGGAGCCGCACGTGCTTGAGCCGGCCCCGGAGGGTGCCCTGGCCGGGCTCGGGCAGGGCCTCCCGGAGGGCCGGGCCCCAGGGCAGGTTCTCGGCGGTCTCCAGGAGCCGGGTCAGGCCCCGGGGCGAGACCCGGTTCGCGTAGGACAGCCCGGACCCATCGTGCGCGCGCACCTCGACGCCCCAGGCCGTGGCGAACCCGCGGATCGCCGAGGCGCCCTTGGCGATGCTGCCCGGCTGGCCGGCCGCCTCGACGCCGAGACGCTTCGCCAGGACCTCGGCCCAGAAGTTCGACGAGTACCGGTTCATCGTGTCGACGAGCCGGGCCAGCGGGTCCGAGGCCACCTCCGCCAGCGGCATCAGCCCGGCCGGCGCCTTCCCCGCGCCGGCGGGGCCGGCCACCGACACGCCGATGCGCCGGAGCTCCCGGCGGAGCGCCCGGGCGGCCCGGAGCTCCGGGTTCCGCACGTGGACGCCGCCGGTCTGGTTGCCCTCGAACGTCAGCGCGGTGGGGAGGGCCACCTGGCTCCGGGGGAAGTCCCTCTTCCAGCCCGGGGCGAACCAGTCCCGCTTGAAGAAGCCGGTGCTGCCCACCACCGACCCCTCGATCCGGGTCACGCCCGCGTCACGGACCCGCTGGGCCAGGAGCCGCATCGTCGGGGCGCGGACGTCGGGATCGCCGGAGCCGAGGATCCACAGGTCGCCGCCGAGGATCCCGGAGGCCGGCGAGGCCGCCGCGGCCGCGCGCGTCGGGAGCGCCGCGTCCGGCCCCAGCGCGTCGAAGAGGGCCATCGACAGCAGGAGCTTCTCGTTCGAGGCCGGGATCCTCGGGCGGGCCCCCCCGCGGGCGTACAGGTCCCGCCCCTCGTCCCGGACCGACACGCCCACCGGCAGCCCTCCCACCAGGCGGTCGACCCGCACCGCCCAGGCCGGCGTCGGGGCTCGCGGGGTCGGCCCCGCCACCGAGGTGGCCGCGGCGGGCCCGGCCACGACGGCCGGGCACAGGGCCGCCAGGCCGGCGGCGAAGACCACCCGACGTACCGCGCTCCCTCCCAAGGGGCGCCCATTGTGGCCGGTTCGGGGGTTCCGCTCAAGCAAGCACGGTCGCGGCGGTCCCGCCCGGTGTCTAGAGTTGAGGGCCATGCTGCTGGAGGGCCGACGGCTCCTGATCACGGGCGTCCTGACCCCGCAGAGCATCGCCTTCGCCGTGGCCCGCCGGGCCCAACAGGAGGGCGCCGAGGTCCTCCTGACCGGGTTCGGGCGCGGCCTGTCGATCACCCAGAGGAGCGCCCGGCGCCTGCCGTCGCCGCCCGACGTGCTCGAGATGGACGCCACCGACCCGGGCCAGGTCGAGGCGGTGGCGACCGAGGTGGCCTCGCGGTGGGGTCGCCTCGACGGGCTCCTCCACGCGATCGCCTTCGCCCCCGACGACGCGCTCGGAGGCCGGTTCCTGGAGACCCCGTGGGAGAGCGCGGCCACGGCGATCCGGGCCAGCGCGTTCTCGCTGAAGGAGCTCGTCGTGGCGCACCGGGAGCCGCTCCGCGAGGGGCGGGGGAGCGTGGTCAGCCTCGACTTCGACGCCAGCGTGGCGTGGCCGGCGTACGACTGGATGGGCGTCTCGAAGGCGGCGCTCGAGGCCGTCGGGCGCTACCTGGCGCGCGACCTCGGCCCGCTCGGCGTGCGCGTC
>JBQGDK010000362.1:0-1784 GCA_052039025.1 Actinomycetota bacterium | reverse complement strand
GTCGTCGACGACCACGCCCTGTTCACCGACGCGATCCTCCCGGTCCTCCAGGACATGGAGGAGATGGAGGTGCTCGGTGTGGCCCGCACCGGCCGCGAGGCCTTCGAGCTGATCGCTCGCACCGGGCCCGACCTGGTGATGCTCGACCTCGGGCTCCCCGACATGTCCGGGATCGAGATCGGGCGGCGGCTCCTGGAGGAGCGCCCGGAGGTCACGATCCTGGCCCTGACCGGCAGGCGGGACGCCCAGGCGGTGAAGGAGGCCATGGCCGCCGGGTTCGCCGGCTTCCTGACGAAGGACACTCCCTTGCCGAGCTTCGCCGAGCGGATCCGGTCCGCGCTCCGGGGCGAGACCGTGGTGCCAAAGCGGCTGGAGACCCCCCGCATCGAGACGCGCACGGCCGAGGAGGAGACGGCGGCGCTCCTGGCCGGCCAGCTGACCCCGCGCGAGCGAGAGGTCCTCTCGCTGCTGGTCGAGGGCCGGGACAACGCCGAGATCGCCCGGCGCCTCGCGGTCAGCGCGAACACCGTGCGGACCCACGTCCAGAGCATCCTCACGAAGCTCGGCGTCCGGAACCGGCTCCAGGCCGCGGCGTTCGCGGTCCGACACCAGGTCGTCGAGGTCGGCGGCCGGCGGGTCCCGTAGATGGCTCCGACGACCGCGGCCGTGCGCGTGCTGATCGCCGACCCGCATTCCCTGTTCCGGGAGGCCCTGGTGACGGCGCTGGCCGGGGAACCGGACCTCGAGGTCGTCGGGGAGGCCAGGGACGGGCTCGAGGCCGTGGCCGAGGCGGCCCACACCGAGCCCGAGGTGGCCGTCCTCGATGTCGATCTCCCGAACTGCGACGGCGTCCGAGCGACCCGGCTGATCCGGGAGCGCCTGCCGGGGTGCCGCGTGGTGGTGCTCGCTGCCGAGGAGGACCACGAGACGCTCGCCGACGCCATCCACGCCGGGGCGAACGGCTACCTGACGAAGGCCAGCCCGCTCACCGACCTCGTCGAGGCGATCCGGGCCGTCCACCGGGGCGACACGCTGGTCCCCGCCAGGATGCTCGGCGACCTGCTGAGCCGGCTGATCGACCGCCGGCAGCAGCAGTCCGAGGCCGTTCGCCGGATCGGGCGGCTCACCCCCCGGGAGAGGGAGGTGCTGGGCCTGCTGGCCGAGGGTGGTGACAACGACTCGATCGCCCAGAACCTGGTGATCAGCCCCCAGACGGCCCGGACCCACATCCAGAACGTTCTCGTGAAGCTGGGGGTCCATTCTCGGCTGGAGGCCGCGGCCCTGGCGATCCAGAACGGCCTGTCGGACTAGGACTCGTGCGCCGCCCGTTCCCCCTCTCCGCCGACCAGGCCGTGCTCGGCGGCGAACCGCACCACGTCGAGCCGGCTGTGGGCCCCGAGCTTCGCGTACAGGTTCTGCATGTGGGTCCGGACCGTGTGCTGGCTGACCTCCAGCCGGCCGGCGATCTCGCCTACGCCCACACCCTCGGCCAGGAGCTTCAGGATCAGCCGCTCCCGGGAGGTGAGGCTCCGCAGGAGCGCCATCCCGTCCGGCCGCTCGCCTCGGCGGGGCACGGCCGACGGGGGAGGGCCGGCCAGGGCCGCGGTGACCTCCCGCCCGTCGGCGTCCCCCGGCAGGACGATGGCCTCGTCCGCGTGGACGTCACCGAGGATGACCACCGTCGTGGTCGGACTGCGCCGCCTGATCTGGCGGGCCAGCGCGGAGGGGCCGAGCCGCGGGAGCTCGGGGATCACCAGCACCGCGTCCGGCCGGGAACGGCCCGC
>JBQGDK010000361.1:0-4700 GCA_052039025.1 Actinomycetota bacterium | reverse complement strand
CCGGATCGGGAGGAGAACGTGCGCCAGAACCGACGGGCCGCCAAAGGACCGGGACGAGGCCGGGCATGACCACGAGGTCAACGGCGAGGCACCGGATCGACCGGAGCGGCTGGAGCGCCACCAGGCTCGGATCGAGGAGATGCTGGTGCCCCTCGGCGAGCGGTAGAGCCCGGAGACCACACGTCCCTCCGGACGCGGGCCGACCGACCCGAGTTGCCGGATCGGGCTCCCGCCATCATCGAGAGAGGAGGCATGGTGGCGTACGAGGTGTCCGTACGGGAGGTGCCGCCGCGGACGGTCCTGCGGAGGCGCGCCCATCTCGCCACGGGGGAGGTTGCGCCGTTCCTCCAGCGATCGTTCCAGGAGCTGTACGGCCTGGTCCAGCAGCGGCGGATGAGGCCGGCCGGCCCGCCCATGGTCGTGTTCGAGCAGCGGCTGGATCGAGCGGAGGAGGCGGACATCGCCGTGTGGGTGCCGGTGGCTCCCGGCGCCGACGTCCCCGAGGACGTCGACGTGTCGGAGGTCCCCGGAGGGCCGGTCGCCGTGACGACCCACCGCGGCCCGTACGAGGGCATGGGCGAGGCATACCGGGCCGTGGACGAGTGGATCGCTGCGCACGGGCGGGAGGCCGTCGGCCCCCTCCGGGAGTCCTATCTAAACGGCCCGCCCCAGGCGAAGCCGTCCGATTACCTGACCGAGGTCGAGGTGCCCCTCCGGGCTTGAGTCGTCCGGATCGGTCGAGGGTACGATGGGAGCGTGAGTCGAACCCTCAGGAAGGTGCTGCTCGCCGCGCCCCGCGGCTACTGCGCCGGCGTGGACCGGGCCGTGGACATCGTGGAGCGGGCCCTCCGCCTGTACGGCGCTCCCGTGTACGTGCGCAAGCAGATCGTCCACAACATCCATGTGGTCCGGGACCTCGAGCGGAAGGGTGCCGTGTTCGTCGAGGAGGAGACCGAGGTCCCCCAGGGGGCCACGGTGGTCCTGTCGGCCCACGGGGTGGCCCCCGAGGTATACGAGAACTCGGCCAGGCGGGAGCTCCGGGTCATCGACGCCACGTGCCCCCTGGTCACGAAGGTGCACCTGGAGGCCCGACGGTTCGCCGCGGACGGCTCCACGATCCTCTTGATCGGCCACGAGGGCCACGAGGAGGTCATCGGGACCAGCGGCGAGGCCCCCGACCACATCCGCCTGGTCGGCGACGTCGACGAGGCCCGCACGGTCGACGTGCCGGACCCCGGCCGGGTGTCGTACCTGTCCCAGACCACGCTCTCGGTGGACGAGACCAACGAGGTCATCGCCGTGCTCCGGGAGCGGTTCCCGAACATCCAGGGGCCACCCCGCGATGACATCTGCTACGCGACCCAGAACCGTCAGGACGCGGTCAAGGAGCTGGCCGGGCGGGCGGACGTGCTGCTGGTGATCGGCTCGGACAACTCCTCGAACTCGAACCGGCTGGTCGAGGTGTCCCGGGCCATGGGCACCCCGGCGTACCTGATCGACGATGAGACCGAGATCGAGGAGGCCTGGCTCGAGGGCGCCGTGAACGTCGGCGTGACCAGCGGCGCCTCGGCGCCGGAGTGGCTCGTCGACCGAGTCCTCCGGTGGCTCCGCGCCCGCGGCGCCACCGAGATCGAAGAGGTCCGGGTCACCGAGGAGCACATGGCGTTCGGCCTGCCCCGCGGCGTTCGGGACTCGGACCTGGCCGCCGCCGGCGCCTAGCCCGCCGAGGCCTCGGCCGGGGAACGCACCAGACGCTCCAGCTCGGCGATGCCGTCCTCGGGCCCGATCGAGATCACCCGGTCGCCCGCCTCGAGCTGGAACGCCGGCCGGGGGCGGTAGATCCACCGCCGGCCGCGCTGGACCGCGAGAGCGAGCATCCCGGTCTCGGTCTCGAACGAGAGCTGCTTGAGGCTCCGCCCGACCGCGGGAGAGTGCGGTTCGACCAGCGACTCCACGGCCACCTCGTCCGAAGCCTGGATCGCCTCCGCGACGACCGGGTGGAGCTCCTCCCCGGCCTCGACGAGCTGGGTCATCGACCGGGCCGCATCGAAGATGATCTCGGACGCGTAGGCGAGCCGGATCAGCCCGCGGAGCTCATCGGGGTTCCGCGCCTCGGGCGCGGCTCGGAGGACCCACGACTCCAGCTCGTCCTGCAGCGCGTCGGAGCGGGTCTCCAGCTTCGTCACCTCGGCGGCCAGAGCAGGCTCGGCGAACAGGAGCGCCGAGTAGGCCATCCCGACGGCGACCTCGGCCGAGTTCTTCATCTCGACGAGGATGTCAACGGCGCGGTCGAGCTCGGAGAGGGGGACGGTGTCGAGCGGGGGCGGCTCGGGGAGCGGCGGCGCGCCGACCCTGGCCCGAAGGAGCGGCACGCCCTCCTCGGGACCCTGGTAGAGGAGGACGTCACCCTCGGAGAGGACGGTGTCGGGGCCGGGGTCGTACTCCCACTCGTCCCCGCGACGTACCGCGATCAGCCACATACCGGTCTCGGTGGGGAGCATGAGCTCCCGGAGGGTTCGGCCGGCGACTTCGGCGTCCTCCCGCACCTTCACCCGTCCCACGATCTCGTCCGCGTGGCGCAGGTCGGGCCGGATGGCCTCGGGGATGCCCAACGAGGTCGTGACCACTCGGGCTATGTCGGCGGCGGCGTCGCCGATCTGCTCGATGGCCCCGGCCACGTGGAGCACGCCGGCCATGGCCTCGGCGTCTTCGGGGGAGCGGGCCGCCAGCATCGAGATCCACCGCAGGTCGCGGAGGTAGCCGTCCATGACGTGCTCGAGCCGATCGACCTCCTCGGCCAGGTCCTCGTCGTTGAAGTAGAGGGCCGCGTAGGCCAGGTCCACCATGATCTCCGAGGTGTCCTTTGCCTCGGCGAGGAGGTCCTTGACGGTTCGCGGTCGTTCGTCGGCCATCGGCCTCGGTCTCGGAGTATAGCGGCCGTCGCTCACGGCCCGGCCAGGCCGAAGGCGGTGAGGGCGACGATCAGCGCGATCACTCCGATGAAGTCCATCGACGAGGTGATCATGGGGATGCCGTGGTTGTCGGGGTCGAGGCCCGCCCGGTACGAAGCCACCGCCGTGTAATAGGCGACGACCACGGCCAGGATCGTGGCGATGAGCCCGGCCAGAAGGCTCACCCCGATCACGGTCAGCGCGCCGGGCGTGGCCAGGCCCACCAGGGCCGCGGCGCCGTCGGCGGCCAGGCCGGTCAAGAGGAACATCACCACCCCGAACAGGAGCACGACCGTCGCATCGAGCAGCGCGACAGCCTCGGGCCGTCCCCGCGGGGTCAGCACGCCGAGGTGGAGCTTGGAGCCGAGCCGGGACGAGAGGATCCCACCCAAGGCCCCCGCCGCTTCGAGGAACGGGGGGACCAACACCAGCAGGACCGGGTAGACGAGGAACCGGTCCAGCCTGGCCTCGATGAACAGGCCGGCGAGGACGTCCACCGCCCCGGCGACGGCCAGGACGGGGATGCTCTCGCGAAGGATCCGCCGGGCGACCGGGAGATCTGCTCGCAGGACCCGAACGATCAGCACGAGGGTGATGGCCACCAGGATCGCCCCCACGATCGGCGTGACCCACCGAAACCCCACCAGGAACGTCGCCAGGAAGAGCGAGGGAAGCGTGACCATGTCGCCGGCGGCGGTGACCAGGGGTGCGGCCACACTGTCGAGGTCCCACCCCCGCCGATACGCCGCCCTCGAGAGGACCACGGTGAACGTGCCGACCACGACGCTCGAGAGGACGCCCCCGACGATCGAGATCACCACGAAGTCGATGAGCGAGATGCTGTCCACGCCGAACGCCAGTGACATGGTGCGGGCCAGCACGGCGAGCAGCAGCGAGACCAGGAACGTGAGGACGGTCACCGCGGCGACGTTCTGGTAGAGGACCCCCTGGCGCTCCCGAGAGGGGGCGTAGAGGCCGGTGTGGATGCTGGTTCCGAGCCGAGATCCGAGCGCCCCGAAGATGTTGCCCCGCATGCCGATGGCCGCGGGGACCATCACCATCAAGCCGGGGAGCGCCTCCAGCGTGCCGGTGATCGACCCGAGGGCCAGGCCGGCGACCAGGCTTCCGATCCCCGCCAGGAGCAGCGCCACGAAGCCCTGGGCGATGGTCCGCCGCTCGGCACGCCAGTACGAGAGGATCCTCTGGATCCCGCGCCGCATCTTGATCCGATCTCCATGGCTCGACCCCCCCGAGAGCCCGGGGAAGTCTAGCGCGGCCGGATCAGGTCGCGATCGCTTCGATCTCCGCGGCGAGCGCGAGGTCCTTCTCGGTGATGGCCCTGACGGTCCAGGTGTGGAGGCCGATCCGGACCCGGTCGTAGTGGTTCTCGACGTCGGGGTGATGGTTCAAGCGCTCGCACGGCTCGACCAGCCGCCCCAGGAAGGCAATGGCCTCGGGGAAGCTGCCGAACCGGAACCACTTGAAGATCTCGCTGCCCTCGCGCCGCCAACCCGGGAGCTCGGCCAGCCGCTGATCGACCTCCTCGTCGGGGAGCGCTCCGGGCGCCACGTCAGCACCGGAACTTCTTCTGTCCCATCTTGGTGCCCCGGAACCTCACCACGACCTTGCACCGTGTCGAGTCCGAGGGCACCTTGAAGCGCTTCTTGAACTCGCTGGCGCCGTTGAGCGTGGCGGTCTTGGTGGACACCTTCCGCAGGGGCGAGCCGTTGGCGAAGAACGTCAGCTTCA
>JBQGDK010000360.1:0-2812 GCA_052039025.1 Actinomycetota bacterium | reverse complement strand
ATCGGCTCCGACGCCTTCGTCAGCCGGATGTCGCCCGCCCAGCGGGACGCGCTCGACATGATGGTCTCGGCGGACATGATCGGCCAGGTGCGCCCGTTCATCTCGGCGGCCCTCCGGGGGACCTCCCGTCGAGCGGCCCGGATCCTCGCCCGCACGGCCAGGGAGGCGGGGTTCCGGGCGAGCGTTCGGATCCTCGGTGACATCTCCGACCACGGACCGTTCGCCCGGGGCGGGATGCCGGCGGCGTTCCTGTGGACCGGCTTCGAGCCGAACCACCATCTCCCGACCGATATCGTCCGCAACTGCCGACCCCGGGCCCTGGCCCGGGCGGGGAAGGTCCTCCTCCGGCTGATCGACGAGCGGCTCGGCTAGGCCTCCCGGAGCCCCATCCGGTACAGCGTCCGACTGCCGTCCACGAGCTCCACCTCCTCGACGCCTCGGCCGAGGAGGTCGGACCACGCCTCGCCCATCCACGCCTCAGCCGAACCACGGTCGTCGAACGGGTCCGACCTCCCCACCCGCCGGCCCTCGGCATCGATGTACCGCCATTCGATCATCGCCCCACAGGATAGGACCGGCCTAGACTGGCCGGCGTGAGGACGTGCCCCCACTGCGGCGAGCCGAACGCCGACCGGGCCCGGTTCTGCCAGGCCTGCGGCCGACCGCTGGACGTGGAAGCCCCCGTCCGAGAGGTGCGGAAGACCGTCACGGTGCTGTTCGCCGACATCACGGGCTCGACCGGGCTCGGCGAGCGACTCGACGCCGAACCGCTCCGACGGGTGATGTCGCGGTTCTTCGAGGAGATGGCCGCGATCGTCGAGCGGCATGGGGGCGCCGTGGAGAAGTTCATCGGGGACGCGGTCATGGCAGTGTTCGGCGTCCCCGTCGTGCACGAGGACGACGCGCTCCGGGCGGTTCGTGCGGCCACCGAGATGCGGGCAGGCCTCCGGTCGCTGAACGGTGAGCTCGAGAGGGCCTACGGCGTCAGGCTCGGGATGCGCATCGGCGTCAACACAGGTGAGGTCGTGGCCGGCGACCTGGTCGCGGGGCAGCGCTTCGTCACCGGCGACGCGGTCAACGTGGCCGCGCGCCTGGAGCAGGGCGCCCCGCCCGGCGAGATCCTGATCGGCGAGGACACCTTCCACCTGGTTCGTGATGTGGCGGTGGCCGAGCCGACCGACCTCGTCCATCTCCGAGGGAAGCAACGCGAGGTCCGGAGCTACCGCCTCCTCGAGGTGCGGAACGTCGATCCCCGAGCCGCCCGTGGGCTGCGCTCTCCGATCGTGGGCCGCACCGGTGAGCTCACGCTCCTGCGGGAAGCGTTCGAGCTCAGCGCGGCCGAACGGGCGTGCTACCTGTTCACGATCCTCGGGCCGGCCGGCGTGGGGAAGTCGCGGCTCGCGGAGGAGACCCTGGAGCGCCTGGGTGACCGCGCCACGATCCTGTCCGGGCGGTGCCTCCCGTACGGGGAAGGGATCACGTTCTGGCCGGTCCGCGAGGTCGTGTGGGGGGCGGCCGGGGTGCCGGCGGACGCCGGCGCCGAGCGCGCTCGGGAGGAGATCGCCGCCCGTCTCGAGGGCGAGGACCACGCCGACCGCATCCTGGACGGGATCGTCAGCCTGATCGGCCTGGGCGCGGGGTCGCCGGAGGAGTCGTTCTGGGCGTTCCGTAGGTTCCTGGAGATCCGCGCCGCGAGCCGGCCCGTCGTCGTCGTGTTCGACGACGCCCACTGGGCCGAGCCCGGCTTCCTCGACCTCGTGGCCTACCTGGCCGACTTCACGCGCGGGCCCATCCTGCTGGTGTGCATGGCTCGGCCCGAGCTGCTCGAGGCCCGCCCTGCTTGGGGAGCCGGGCGGCAGAACTCGATGACGATCACGCTGACCTCGCTCCCGATCGCCGAGAGCGAGATCCTCCTCGACAACCTCCTCGGCGGCCGTCGGGTGGACGACGCGGTCCGACGCCACGTCGTCACCGCCGCCGAGGGCAACCCACTGTTCATCGAGGAGATCGTCCGCCTGCTCCTCGACCGAGAGGTCCTCCAAGAGCGGAACGGCCTCTGGATGGCGGCCACCGATCTGCGGGGCGCCGAGCTGCCGGCCTCGATCTCGGCGATCCTTGCCGCTCGCCTGGAACGGCTGGATCCGGGCGAGCGGACGCTGGCCCAGCGCGCCAGCGTCGTCGGCAAGGTCTTCTACCGGGGCGCGCTGGCCGAGCTCACTCCGGCCGCCGAGCGTCCCACCCTCGGCCGTCACCTGGAGTCCCTGATGCGGAAGGAGCTGATCGCGCCGGATGTCTCCCCGTTCACCGACGAGGACGCGTTCCGCTTCCGGCACATCCTGATCCGCGACGCGGCGTACCAGGCCATCCCCAAGGAGGAGCGGGCCGGCCTCCACGAGACCCTGGCCGGGTGGCTGGCCGACCGGGTGGGCGATCGGGCCCCTGAGTTCGAGGAGATCATCGGCCACCATCTGGAGCAGGCCGCTCGCTACCGGCTGGAGCTCGGTCCGGCCGACGAGCGGTCCACCTCGCTGGCGCTCCGGGCCAGCGAGCGGCTGGCGGCCTCGGGCCGGCGGGCGCTGGGACGGAGAGACGCCTCGGCCGCGGCGCGCCTGCTCCGCCGCGCCTCCGATCTCCTGCCGCCCGACCACCCGGACCGGGCGGCGCTGCTGAACGATCTGGCCCGGTCCCTGATCGACCGGGGCGACCTCCGGGGGGCCCGGGACGTCCTCGACCGGGTGGACGCCGCCTCGGGCTCCGCCACCGCCGCCGATGCGGCCCTGAGCCGCCTGTGGCTCCAGCTCTACACGGAGCC
>JBQGDK010000359.1:0-1886 GCA_052039025.1 Actinomycetota bacterium | reverse complement strand
TCTCGCGCGCCGAGCGGCTCCTGGCCGACCAGACCGACACCCTCGAATACGGCTACCTCGAGATGATGCGAGCCCGGCGGGCGCATGGCGAGAGCGATTTCGACACCGCCGTTGAGCTCGGGGGGAACGCCGTTGAGATCGGAGCCCGGTTCGCCGACCCGAACCTTCAGGCCCTGGCGCTCATGTACCAGGGCATGGGGATGGTCGGGCGTGGCGAGGTCGAGGAAGGGCTGTCCCGGCTCGACGAGGCCACGGTCGCCGCGGTCGGCGGGGAGCTCAACCCGATGACCACGGGGATCGTGTACTGCAACATGATCGGCACCTGTCAGGGGCTCGCCGAGTACCGCCGTGCCGGCGAGTGGACCGAGGCCGCCAAGCGGTGGTGTGAGCGTCAGGCGATCAGCGGCTTCCCCGGCCTCTGCCGGGTGCACCGGGCCGAGATCATCCGGCTGCGAGGGGCGTGGGCCGAGGCGGAGCAGGAAGCCCGTCAGGCGTGCGACGAGCTGATGGATCACGGTCTCCCCGCGTTCGCCGCCGACGGGTTCTACGAGGTCGGGGAGATCCGGCTGCGGATGGGGGATCTGGAGGCGGCTGAGGCCGCCTTCCAGCAGGCGAACGAGCTGGGCAGGGAACCCCAGCCGGGGCTGGCGCTGCTCCGGCTGACCCAGGGGAACGTCGAGGCCGCAGCGGCCCTCCTGCGGCGGTCGCTCGAGGAGACCACCGAGCCGCTCCACCGGGTCCAGCGGCTCGCCGCGCAGGTCGAGGTGGCGATCGCGGCCGACGACGTCGGCACCGCCGAGGCCGCCGCGGAGGAGCTGGAGCGGATCGCGGAGCGGTTCGGCACCGACGCCCTCCACGCGGGGGCGGCGGCGGCGCGGGCCCGCGTGCTGGCCGAACGGGGGGACGCCGATGGCGCGGTTCGGGCGGCGCGCCGGGCCTGGGAGCTGTGGCGAGGCCTCGATGCGCCGTACGAGGCGGCGCTGGCGCGGGTGACGCTCGGTCTGGCCTACCGGGCGGGGGGCGAGGACGAGGCCGGTGACCTCGAGCTCGGGGCCGCCCGGTCATCGCTGGAGAAGCTGAGGGCGGTCCCGGACGCCAGGCGGGTGACCGACCTCCTCGGCGAGAGGGTACCGGCCGGCGAGGGAGGACGGCGGGTCACTCGAACGTTCGTGTTCACCGACATCGTTCGGTCCTCGAACCTCGTCGAGGCGATCGGCGACGAAGCCTGGGAGGACCTCGTGGGGTGGCACGACCGGACCCTTCGGGGGCTGTTCCGCGAGCATCGAGGCGAGGAGGTTGACCACGCCGGCGACGGGTTCTTCGTTGCATTCGAGGACCCTGCGGCGGCCCTGGCGGCGGCCGTGGCGATCCAACGCAGCCTGGTCGAACACCGCCGGACCCACGGCTTCGCCCCGCAGGTGCGGATCGGGATCCACGCCGCCGAGGCCACGGACCTGGGCGACGACTACCGGGGGAAGGGTGTCCACCGGGCCGCCCGGATCGGCGGGCTGGCGGAGGGCGGGGAGATCCTCGTGTCGGAGGAGACGCTCGCGGCGGCCGACGGCTCCTGGGACTCGTCCGAGGCCCGGGAGGTGCGGCTGAGGGGGTTCTCCGAGCCCGCCCGGGTGGCCAGCCTGAGCTGGCGTTAGGTTCTCCCTGTTAGAATCGAGGCGTCCCGGGGCTGTAGCTCAGTTGGTAGAGCGCGTGCTCGGCAGGCACGAGGTCATGGGTTCGACTCCCATCAGCTCCACAATTTGACTCTTGTGTGAACCGAGGAGCGACGCGAAGGGCTCCTCGTACTCGTGGCCAGCGATTCGCCCTTCCCTCACGAGCACCTTCCGGAAGAAGGCCTGATTCCACATCTTCCGAACCTCGGGCCTCGCTTT
>JBQGDK010000358.1:0-2408 GCA_052039025.1 Actinomycetota bacterium | reverse complement strand
CGGAACGGGTGCTCGCCCGAGCGGCGGGCCCGGACCGCGAACGACCGCCCCGCCACCCGCTCCCGGAACGCCCCGGCGGCCTCGGCCCCGAGCTCCTCGAGGGTCGCGAACCGGACCAACCAGGCCTCCGAGACCGAGTGCAGCCCGAACACCCCGCGGAGCGACCCGGCCGCGGCCTCGGTGTCGGCCGACCGGACCAGGATCCGGCTCCACCTCGGCTCGGCCTCGGCCCGCACCCCGGCGCCCCGCAGGGCCGCCCGGACGTTCGCCGTCAGCACGCGGAGGAACCGGCGGCGGGTCCGAGCCGACTTCGTCCCGATCTCGCCGGCGATCTTCAGCACGAGCAGGCGTTCCATGCGCACCATGGTAGACGGGCGCTCAGCCGAGCGACGGCGGCTGGATCTCGGGGAGGCCACGTCCGCCCCGGTCGGCCTCCTCGATCGCCTCCGCGTGCGCCTCCAGCACGGCGGCCAGGGCCTCGACGTCGACGCCCCCGTGGCGGGGACCGTACCGGCGGACCCTCGACAGTCCCCGGCGGAGCAGGGTGTGAGCGCCGTGCGGGTTCCCCCGCCGGTAGTGCGTGTAGCCCGCGCCGACCTGGGACAGGCCCTTGAAGAACTCCTCGTCCGGCGTCCCCTTCGCCTGCTTCCAGGCGGTCTCCCAGGCCTCGTGGGCCGGGAAGAACCGCCCCGCGTCGAAGTGGCGACGGGCCAGCCGGTGGTTCTCCTCGAGCGGGAGCGAGTCGAAGTCCTCGAGGTGGAGCCGGTTCTCCTCGTTCCACCGGAGGAGCCGGCCGAGCTCGTCGCGGGGCCGGGTGGTCTTCTGACCCGGCTCCCGGCTCCTGGGCTCGGCCACGCCACCATCCTACGTGCGAGGGGACACCCCGCTTGCTACTGTCGCCCCGACCGACCGAGGAGGGCACGACATGGCCGCACAGCCGCCGCCCCCACCACCGCCGCCTCCAGCGGGGCCCGCCTACCCCACACCCGCGGCGGGCATCCGGCCGAGCGGCTACACCGGGGCGGGGGTCTTCCTCTTGATCGTGGGTATCCTCGGCATCCTGTACTCGCTGCTGATCCTGGCGGGGGCGGGCCGCATCGAGGAGCTGCTCCTCGATGCCGGCGTGGCGCCCTCGGACGTCGACGCGGCCACCTCTGTGCTCGTCGGGCTGGGTGTCGTGCTGCTGATCGTCCACGCGCTCCAGATCGTGGGCGGGTCCCTGCTGTTCCGGTCCCGAGGCAGGGGGCTGGCGATCACCACCGCGATCATCGGCGGGGCCATCTGGCTGCTGGTGCTGGTCCTGGGGCTGGCCCAGGGAACGGTCGACCCGATCGGGCTGGTCATGTCGCTGGCCGCCATCGCCTGCGCGATCACCGTGCCCATCCTGGTGAACCGGGCCCGGGCCGCGAGCATCACCTGACCGGCCCGAGGAGCCGGTCTATCCTTCCCGCGATGAGCGGAGCGCTGCTCACCGACCTCTACGAGCTGAACATGGCCTCGTCGTACCTGCGGCGAGGGATGACCGGCCCCGCGACGTTCAGCCTGTTCATCCGGAACCTCCCCGATGGCTGGGGGTTCCTGGTCGCGTGCGGGCTGGACCGCTGCCTGGACTACCTCGAGGCCCTGCGGTTCACCGAAGAGGACCTGGCCTACCTCCGGGACGAGCTCCGCTACCCGGACCCGACCGTGGAGGCCTTCGCCGCGCTCCGGTTCACCGGCTCGGTCCGGGCCGTGCCCGAGGGGCGCGTGGTGTACGCGGACGAGCCCCTGCTCGAGGTGACCGCCCCGCTCCCCGAGGCGCAGCTCGTCGAGAGCTACCTCCTCAACCAGGTCACGTACCAGACCGCGGTTGCCTCGAAGGCCGCCCGGTGCCGCGTGGCCGCGCCCGACGCCGCCATGGTCGACTTCTCCCTCCGCCGGGTCCACGGTGGCGAGGCCAGCCTCGGCGTGGCTCGTGCCACGGCCATCGCCGGCTTCACCGCAACGTCGAACGTCGAGGCGGCCCGGACCCTGGGGCTTCGGGCGACCGGGACGATGGCCCACTCCTACGTGGAGGCGTTCCCGTCCGAGCTCGAGTCCTTCCGGGCCTTCGCCGAGGACTTCCCGGACCGCGTCGTCCTCCTCGTGGACACCTACGACACGCCGCGGGGGGTCCGGAACGCGATCGAGGTGGCCCGGGAGCTGCACGCGCGGGGTCACCGCCTCGCCGGTATCCGGCTCGACAGCGGCGACCTGGGGCGGCTGGCGATCGACGCTCGCCGAGCGCTGGACGAGGCCGGGCTGACGGGGGTCCAGATCCTGGCCTCCGGCGGGCTCGACGAGCACGAGATCGCCAGCCTGGTGGCCCGGGGCGCCCCCATCGACGCGTACGGCGTCGGGACGAAGGTGGGGGTGGCCGAGGACGCCCC
>JBQGDK010000357.1:0-4242 GCA_052039025.1 Actinomycetota bacterium | reverse complement strand
CCGGCCGTCGACGGCCGGGGGCTGGCGGCGCTCCGCTCGGCCGGGGTCGAGGTGGCGGTCGGTCTCCTCGGCGACCGGGCGGCCCACCTCAACGCCCCCTTCGTCAAGCACGTCCGCACCGGCCTGCCCCACGTGACGCTGAAGATGGCGGCCTCGCTCGACGGGAAGGTGGCCGCGCGGGACGGCACGTCGCGGTGGATCACCGGCCGGGAGGCCCGGGCCGAGGTGCACCGGATGCGGGGAGCAGCCGACGCGATCGTGGTCGGCGCCGGGACGGCCTTCCGGGACGATCCCTCGCTCACGGTCCGCGACCCCGGGTACCGGGGCCGGCCGCCGCTGCGGGTCGTCGTGGACGGGCGCGGCATCGTCCCTGAGACGCACGCGCTGTTCTGCGACGGTCTCGCCCCCACGCTCGTGGCCACGACCGCGGGGGCGCCGGGGTGGCGACGGGAGGCGTGGCGTGCGGCCGGGGCGGAGGTGCTGGTCCTGGACGACGCCGGGTCCGCGCTGATCCCCCTGGAGGGCCTCCTCAGAGAGCTCGGCAAGCGCGACGTCCAGCGGGTCCTCCTGGAGGGGGGGCCCACGCTGGCCTGGGAAGCGGTGCGCAGCGGGCTGGTCGACGAGGTCGTGCTGTTCTTCGCCCCCATCCTGGTGGGGGGCCACGACGCCCCGAGCGTGCTGATGGGCGGGGGGATCCCCACGATCGCCGCGCCGTTCCGGCTGGATCTCGATGAGGTGAGCCGGGTCGGCCCCGACATCAAGGTGGTGGCGCGTGTTCACGGGGATCGTTGAGGAGCGTGGTCGGGTCCGCCAGGCGGGCCGGCGGCTCGTGGTCGATTCCCGAACGGTGGTCGGGGACGCCGGGGTGGGGAGCTCGGTCGCGGTGAGCGGCGTGTGCCTGACGGTGGTCGAGCGTCCCGGCGACGGGGCCCTGGCGTTCGACCTGACCGAGGAGACCCTAGCCCGAACCACGCTCGGGTCCCTCCGCCCGGGGGACGGCGTGAACCTGGAGCGCCCCGTGACGCTCGCAACGCGCCTGGGGGGCCACCTCGTGCAGGGGCACGTCGACGGCGTGGCCACGGTCGAGGCCGTCGAGGGCCAGACCCTCCGGCTCCGGCCGGCCGACGGCCTCGGTCGGTACGTCGTGCCGAAGGGCTCGGTGGCCGTGGACGGCGTGAGCCTCACGGTGGCGGCGGTCGATGCCGGGGCCTTCACGGTGGCGCTGGTCCCGCACACGCTGGAGGTGACGACCCTGGGCGTGCTCGCCGCCGGCGACCGGGTCAACCTCGAGGTCGACGTGATGGCGAAGTACGCCGAGGCGCTCGGGGGGAGTCGATCGTGAGCGAGCCCGTGCGGCAGGTGACGCCGGCCGGCCCGCCGCCCCTCGACTCGATCGAGGACGCCGTCGAGGACATCCGACAGGGGCGGATGGTGATCGTCGTCGACGACGAGGAACGGGAGAACGAGGGCGACCTGATCATGGCCGCCGAGCTGGTGACCCCCGAGCGGATCGCGTTCATGGTCCGGCACACCAGCGGCGTGATCTGCATGCCGATCGTCGGGGAACGGCTCGACGAGCTGGAGATCCCCCTGATGGTGGCCGACGCCACCGATCTCCAGCGGACCGCCTTCACCGTCTCGGTCGACGCGCTGAAGGGCACCACCACGGGGATCTCCGCCTCGGACCGGGCCGCCACGATCCGGGCGCTCGTCTCGCCCGAGACCCGGCCCAACGACCTGGTCAGGCCGGGCCACATCTTCCCGCTCCGGTACCGCGAGGGCGGCGTGCTGAAGCGGGCCGGGCACACCGAGGCCTCGGTGGACCTGGCCCGGCTCGCCGGCCGCTACCCGGCCGGGGTCCTCGGCGAGATCGTGAACGAGGACGGCACGATGGCCCGGCTGCCTGATCTGGCCCGGTTCGCGGCCGAGCATGGGCTGCGGATCATCTCGATCCGGGACCTGATCGAGTTCCGGCGCCGGCGCGACCTGCTGGTCCGCCGGGTGGCAGAGGCCTCGATCCCCACGATCTACGGGCGGTTCCGGGCCGTGGCGTTCGAGAGCGCGGTCGACGGGCGGGTGCACGTGGGGATGGTTCTCGGGGAGGTCGGCGACGGCCGGGACATCCTGGTCCGGGTTCACTCCGAGTGTCTGACCGGCGACGTGTTCCAGTCGCTCCGGTGCGACTGCGGCACCCAGCTCGACGACGCGCTCGGCAAGATCGGGGCCGCCGGGCGGGGCGTGGTCCTGTACATCCGGGGTCACGAGGGCCGGGCCATCGGGCTCACCCACAAGCTGCGCGCGTACCGGCTCCAGGAGGAGGGGGCCGACACCGTCGAGGCGAACCAGGCCCTCGGCTTCGAGCCGGACCCCCGCGACTACGGGATCGGCGCCCAGATCCTCTCCGAGCTCGGCGTCCGCACGATGCGGCTCCTGACGAACAACCCGACGAAGCGCGCCGGCCTGGAGGGGTACGGCCTCTCGATCGTCGAGCGGGTCCCGCTGGAGACCACGCCCACCGAGCACAACATCGCCTACCTCCGGGCCAAGCGCGAGAAGCTCGGCCACCTGCTCGAGAACCTCGACGCCGACGGGAGTGGGTCGTGACCCCGATCGTGCACGAGGGATCGAGGGCCGCCGGGGGGCGGCGGTTCGCGGTGGCGGTCAGCCGGTTCAACGAGGTGGTCACGTCGCGCCTCCTCGAGGGCGCCCTGGCGGCCTTCCGCCACCACGGCGTGGCGGACGACGATGTCGAGATCGCGTGGACGCCGGGCGCCTTCGAGCTGCCGTTCGCGGCGAAGCGGCTCGCCGAGAGCCAGGGCTTCGACGCGGTGGTGTGCCTCGGGGCCGTGGTCCGCGGCGAGACCGCGCACTTCGATTACGTGGCGGGGGAGTGCGCCCGGGGGATCCAGCGGATCGGGCTCGACACCGGGGTGCCGTGCATCTTCGGCGTCCTGACCACCGATACCATGCCCCAGGCGCTGGACCGCGCCGGCGGGGAGCACGGGAACAAGGGGTGGGAGGCGGCCACCGCGGCGGTCGAGATGGCCGGCCTCATCGACGAGCTGCCGAAGGGGGCGCCATGATCGTGGAGAAGCCCTGGGGCAAGGTGGCCACCTACGCCCTCAACCAGCCGTCCTCGGTCCGCATCATCACGATCGAGCCGGGGCAGACCACCAGCGAGCACTACCACCAGCTCCGGGACGAGATGTGGGTCGTCCTCGATGTTGGCCTCCGGATCCAGGTCGGGAACCGCGTCGTCGACGCCCGCCCGGGTGAGGAGTTCGTGGTCAGGGCGGAGGAGCCCCACCGCATCACGAACACCGGAGAGCGCCGAGGCCGCGTGCTCGAGATCGCCCACGGCTACACGACCGAGGACGACACGTTCCGGCTGCAGGACGACTACGGCAGGCCGCTCGAGCCGAGCTGGTAGTCGCTCGTCGCCGTGAGGCTGCTGAGGATGGTTTCCTCGCCCTGGTCGACCGGCAGCACGGCGGCGCGCTCCTCGACCGGCGGCGGGCTGCACGGCGCGTCGACGGTGTAGATCTGCCCCTTCCAGTAGAGGTCTTCGAGGAGCTGGACGAGCGTGGGGTCGAACCACCAGCCGGACCGGTCGCGGAGGAAGGCCAGCACCTCCTGGACCGGCTGGGGATCGCGGTAGGGGCGTTTGCAGGTCAGCGCCTCGAACACGTCGACGACGGAGACGATCCGACCCACGCGGGGGATGTGCTCCCCGGCGAGACCTCGCGGATACCCGGTCCCGTCCCATCGCTCGTGATGGGCCCGGATCCCCTCGGCGATCGTCTGCAGCTCGGGGGAGACGGAGAGCAGGAGGTTTGCGCCCACGTCGGAGTGACGACGCATCGTCCTCGTTTCCTCCTCGGTCAGCCGACCGGGCTTCTGGAGGATCCGCTCCGGGATGCCGATCTTGCCGAGGTCGTGGAGGAGGCCGGCCCAGTACACGGCCCGCAGGTCGTCGGGCTCCAGGCCCAGGGCCACGCCGAGGACCCGAGCGTTGTGGGCCACCCGGGAGGAGTGACCGCCGGTCGGCTCGTCCCGGAGCTCGACGGTCGAGGCGAACGTCGACAGCGTCCGGGCGTGGATCATGGCCACCTTCCTGACCAGGTGCTCGTTCTGTCCGAGGCGGTGCTCCAGGAGGTCCTGCATGGCGCCGACGGACGCGCCCACCAGGACGAAGAACCCGGCCCGCACGACCCAGTCGCCCGCCGAGTCGACCGCGCCGGG
>JBQGDK010000356.1:0-6808 GCA_052039025.1 Actinomycetota bacterium | reverse complement strand
GGCGAACTATGGGACGGCGAAGGCCGGCATCGCCGCGTTCACCCAGATCGTGTCGATGGAGATGGCCCGGTACGGCGTCCGGGTGAACGCGATCGCTCCCGGGGCCCGGACCCGGATGACCGAGAAGACGTTCGGCGACCTGCAGACGCCCGCGGGCGACTTCGATCCCCTCGCGCCGGAGAACGTGGCGCCGCTGGTGGTCTACCTGTGCTCCGAAGCCGCCTCGGGGATCACCGGGCAGGTCTTCGGGATCACCGGGGGGCTCGTCCAGCTCTATCGGGGATGGACCCCCGTGGCCGAGGAGGACATCGAGCGCCGGTGGACCCCCGCCGAGCTCGCCGATCGGGTGCCGTCGCTGTTCGGGGACCGCCCCTCCGCGTACGCGCCCGAGTCCTCGCCGCTCCGGCGGATCACGGGCCTCGGGGGCGCCTGAGGTCCGTGTCAGACCCCCCGGCTACCCTCGTGGGGGGTGACGACATGACGGCGGCGGAGATCGCTCTGCTGGGGCTGGTGGCCGCGGCGGTGATGGCCCTGATATGGGTTCTCGGTCGCGGGCGGTCCGGGGGCGAGGTCGAGCTGGTCCGGGCCGAGCTGGCCCGGCTGACGGACGCCGTGGCCCGCCAGGGCGCCGACGACCGCGAGGTCCGGGGCGACCTGAGCCGGGTCCGGGAGCTCGTTGAGGCGCTCCGGGCGGGGGCGGACGCCCGGACCCGGGCGGAGGCGCCGGTGTGGGAGGCGGTCCGACGCCTCGAGGCCGTGCTGGCCGGGGGCGGCGCCCGGGGGCGCGCCGGTGAGAACCTCCTCGACGAGGCCCTCTCTCACCTGCCGCCCGGCATGCTGGTCCGGGACTTCTCCGTGGGCGGGCGGCGCGTGGAGTTCGCGCTCGCGCTCCCCGACGGGCGGCGGCTGCCCGTCGACTCGAAGTGGACCGCGGTGCGGGAGCTGGCCGAGCTTGAGGCCGTGGAGGAACCGGCGGCGCGCGAGGCGCTCTGTCGGCGGGTGGAGGACGAGGTCGCCCGCCGTGCCCGCGAGGTGCAGGGCTATCTCGATACCTCCGTCACCACGCCGTTCGGGGTCGCGTGCGTGCCCGACCCGGCGTTCGCGGTGTGCCGGAAGGCTCACGCCGACGCGTTCATCGGCGGCGTGGTCATCGTCCCGTACTCCAGCGCGCTCCCGGTGCTCCTGACCCTGTACGTGCTCGCTTCGCGTTACGGAGGAGCGAGTGACGTCCGCGATTCGCTCGCCGAGCTCGACGCCGTGCTCGAGGCGATGGAGCACACCCTCGAGCACAAGGTGGCTCGGGCCTCGACGATGCTGGCGAACGCGTCGCAGGACTGGCGCACGCACGTCGGGCGGGCCCGAGGCGCTCTGGCCAGGGCCCGGGCTGGCCCGAGCGAGGCCGTCTCGGCGTCGAGCGGGATGGCGGAGGTCGTCCGGCTCGCCCGCGAGGCGGTGGACGTTGAGCGAGGGGCTCGGAGGGGATAGGCTCTGGCCGTGCCACCAGGCGGCGTGGATCGGTGACCGACCTCAACCGAGACCTCCGCCGGATCGAAGGACCTTCCCCGCCCGCGGGTCGGCCGACCCTCGGAGAGGCGAAGCCGCTCCGACTGCGACGGATCGGACCCGAAGGGCCCGAGCCCGGCGAGGCCTTAGCGGGAGATGTCGTGGCGCTCGCCGCAGCGCTCCGCCCCGCCCGGACAGGTGCGCGGCTCCAGGCTCTCACCGCCGCGCTCCTCTCGCTCCTCCTCGTCGGCTCGTTCGCCGCGCTGGGGCTCATCGGCGGCGGGGGGCTGCCCGGCACACCGCCCGACCGGCCCCCGACCCCACTCGTCAGGGAGGTGGAGGCCTCGACGATCGAGGCCGTCCCGGGCGCCCGTGAGCGCGCGGTGATCGTCGGCGAGCCCGAGCCCGGCCTGGGGGCCGAGTTCGGACCGGCCTTTGGTGTGGTCCCCGGGCCGGCCGACGAGCCGTCGCCCCCCGGGGTGCTCCCGCAGGGCGGCGGTTACCGAGGCGACGAGGGCCAGGATCAGGACGGCGAGACGGAGGGGCAGGGCGGCGGCGGCGATCAGGCCGGTGGCAAGGACCAGACCGGCGGCCTCGGGGATGGGAATCAGGGCGTCCAGCCGGGGTCCGGGAGCGGTCAGGAGGCCCAGGGTGACCAGGGCACGAACGAGGGCCTAGGCATGGGACACGAGAAGGCCAAGGGCAAGGGCCACGGCACCGGGAAGGGCAAGGGTCACGAGAAGGACGGTGAGGGGGACGGGACGGGGTCGAAGGGGAAGGGGAAGGACAAGGGACCTCCGGGCGGGGGGAAGTCGAAGGCGAAGCAAGCCTCGGCCGGGGGGACGTCGAAGGGGAAGGGACCCGCATCGGCCCCGCCGAACGACGAACCGCCGGCGCAGCCCAAGGGATCCAAGGGGAAGGGCAACGGCGGCTGATCAGCGGTTCGAAGACTCGGCGGGCGGGCTCGGATTCACGTTCGAGCGTGAGGGTCGCGGGGTTCGCCACTTCGTCCTCCGACCGGGCCCCTATCTGACCTACTGGCTCCAGGCACACGAGGACGGGACGGCCCTGTTCACGTGGGAGTTCGCCATCGGCGAGTACGCGGCGTCGCTGGGCCTGCAGGTCGGCTCGGACGAGCACCTGAACACCTTCCTGTTCCCCCGCGAGGACGCCGTCGGCCCACAGGAGCCGGCCTGGGTGGCGTCCCAGATCGAGCGCACCGAGGCCCGGCTCCGGTCCATACGCCTCCTGGAGGCGTAGCCGGCGAGCAGCCTTCGTCTCCGTTCCCCGAACGGCACGGCGGTTACGATCGTGGTCGCCAGACGGCCGGCCGGGAGGGAGCGAAGGACGTGACCACCGATCCGATCGACGCGGCCGAGCGTGCCGTCGAGGTCGAGGACCTGACGAAGGTGTTCCCCGCCCCCGGTGGAGAGACCCTCACCGCGGTGGACCGAGTGACGTTCGATGTGCGCCGCGGCGAGGTGTTCGGGTTCCTCGGCCCGAACGGAGCGGGCAAGACCACGACGCTGGAGATCATCGAGGGTCTCCAGGCCCCCACGACCGGGAGGACGGCCGTGCTCGGCATGGACTCCCACCTCGACGCGGGAGCGATGAAGGAGCGGATCGGGGTCCAGCTCCAGGCCGGGGCCTACTTCGACTACCTGACGCTCGAGGAGATCCTCGACCTGTTCGGATCGTTCTATCCGCGCCGGGTCGAGCCGATGGCCCTGCTAGAGAAGGTCGGGCTGGGGTCGAAGCGGCGTGCCCTGGTCAAGGAGCTGTCCGGCGGCCAGGCCCAGCGGTTCTCGATCGTGGCCTCCATGGTGAACGACCCCGAGGTCGTGTTCCTGGACGAGCCGACGACGGGCCTCGACCCGCAAGCCCGGCGCAACCTGTGGGAGTTCATCTCCTGGATCAACCGCGAGGAAGGGAAGACCGTCGTCCTCACCACCCATTACATGGAGGAGGCCGAGATCCTGTGCGACCGGGTGGCGATCATCGACGGCGGACGGATCCGCGCGCTTCACACGCCGATCGGGCTCATCCAGCGGCTGCCGGCGGCCTACCGGATCCTGTTCTCCACCGCCGACGCCGTCGACGAGGATGAGCTGCGAGCGCTCCCCGGCGTCGCCGCGGTCGCCACCTCGATGGACGGCGATCCTCGCGTCGAGCTCCGCGTGTCACGGGCCCAGGAGACCTTGCCGGCCTTCGTCTCGTGGGCCGAGTCGCGGGGGGTGAGGGTCGAGGACGTCCGGGTTCTCCCGGCCTCGCTCGAGGACGTGTTCCTGTCGGTGACCGGTCACCACCTGAGGGAATGAGCGGATGGCGAAGCTCACCCTGGCGAGCCTGAAGATGCTGTACCGGGACCGGCAGTCGCTCTTCTGGGCGCTGGCCTTCCCGGTGATCTTCACCGTCGTGTTCGGGCTCTTCGATTTCACCGCCACTCCCGAGGCCACCTTCGTGGTCGTGGCAGAGGAGCGGAGCCAGCTGTCCGAGGCCCTGGAGGAGGGGCTCGGCCGGACCGGATCCTTCACGGTCCGTTCGGGGGACGACCTGGACCGGGCACGCCAGCGCCTGGAGGAGGGCGACGTCGACGTGGTGCTGTCCGTCCCCGGGGTGGAGGCGCGGCCCCCGGGAGCCGTCGCGGCCACGACCGTCGAGCTCTTCTACAACGAATCGAACGCGGACGTGAACCAGTTCGCCCTCGGGGCCGTCGATCGGGTGGTGAACGAGCTCAACCTCCGCATCGCCGGGGTGACCAGCCCGCCGGTGACGGTCGAGGCCGAGGGCGTCGCCGGCAAGAACATCTCGTACTACGACTTCCTGCTTCCGGGGCTCGTGGCCATGGGCGTCATGAACTTCTCGATCACGGGGATGTCGGTGGCCATCGCCCAGTACCGCGAGAAGCGGATCCTGAAACGGATCCTGGCCACGCCGCTGCGGCCGTCCAGGTTCCTCGCGGCCCAGGTCCTGGCCCGGCTCGTCCTGTCCGTGGTCCAGGCCGCGGTGATCCTCGCGGTGGGCGTGTACGTCTTCGGAGCGTCGATCTACGGCGACGTCGTCTGGATCTTCGTGCTGGTCACCGTGGCGAACCTGATCTTTCTCAACATCGGCTTCGCCATCGCGGGGCGGGCGGCGAACCCCGACGCCGCGCAGGGCGTCGCCAGCGCGGTGGCCCTCCCGATGATGTTCCTGTCTGGCGTGTTCTTCCCTACCGACTCGCTCCCGACTATCCTGCAGTCCGTGGTCACCTTCCTCCCGCTCACCCCGCTGATCGAGGCGCTTCGGACGGTGTCGCTCGAGGGCCTGCCGATCACCGAGGCGGGCTCCCAGCTGTTGCTGCTCTGTTCCTGGGTGCTGGTGTCGTTCGTCCTTGCCGGCGTGGCGTTCCGGTTCGGGGGCTCGAGGTGAAGCCGGGCCGGATCCTGCTGGGACTCCTCCTGATCGCGCTGGGCGTCCTGTTCCTGCTCGACCGGGCGGACGTGCTCGACGCCGGCGAGACGATCGGCGACTGGTGGCCGGCAGCGATCATCGCCGTCGGCGCCGTTCAGCTCTTCGACCGCCCTCGCTCCCTGCTCGGGCCCGGCATCGTCATGGGTATCGGCGTGATCCTCCTGCTGTTCACCACGGACGTCGTGACGGGGTCGGTCTTCGCCGTGCTGTGGCCGACCCTGCTGATCGCCATCGGTGTGGCGATCCTGTTCCGGCACGGGCGCGGCCCCGAGGTGACCCGGGAGGAGGGATCGACCGAGGACGTGGTTCGTGCGACCGCGATCTTCGGCGGTCACGAGATCCTCAGCCGCTCGACGGCGTTCCGGGGCGGCTCGGCCACCGCCGTGTTCGGGGGGATCACGATCGATCTCCGCGACGCCCGGCTCGACGCCGCGGGTGCCGAGATCGACGTGACCGCGGTCTTCGGTGGCGTGGATGTCCTCGTGCCGAGGGGGTGGCGGGTCGTCACCAGCGGCACGCCGATCCTCGGCGGGATCGACAACAAGACCGCCGGCGAGGCCGGGGAGGGACCCGAGCTCCGGATCGACGCGCTGGCCATCTTCGGCGGGGTCGACATCAAGCACGAGCGGTGACGCTCACCGTGCTCCGCCGGCCGCCGGGCCCGCGGATCGGCCGGCTCGAGGCGGTGCGGGCGTTCCGCACGAACGCCCTCGGCCTGCTCGAGCGGGCCGCGACCCACGGCGACCTCTCGTTCTTCCGCGCGGGCCCGTACGGCGTGTACGTCCTTAGCCACCCCGACCTTGTCCGCGACATCCTCGTCGTCCACCATCGGGACGTCATGAAGGGCCGGGGCCTGCAGGCCCTGAAGGTCCTGCTCGGCGACGGGCTCCTGACCAGCGAGGGGGAAGCCCACCGCCGCCGGCGGCGGACGATCCAGCCGATCTTCCGTCACGACCGGATCCGCGGGTATGGCGAGGCCATCGTCGATGAGGCCGAACGTCGAACGCGGGCGTGGCGGGATGGAGCGACCGTCGATGTCCATGAAGAGATGTATCGGCTGACGCTGGCCATCGTCGGACGGACCCTGTTCGCCACCGACATCGAGGCGGTGGACGCCCGCGAGGTGAGCGAGGCCCTCGACACCGGGCTGGCCCTCTTCGATCGCCTGATGTCTCCTTTCGCTCCGCTCCTTTCGAGGCTCCCACTGCCGAACACCGTTCGGCTGAACCGGGCCCGGGCCAGGCTGGACGGGGTGATCTACCGCATGATCGAGGAGCGGCGGCGGGCCGGCGCCGGCGGGGAGGACCTGCTCTCGCTGTTGCTGCGGGCCCGCGACGAGGAGGAGGACGGGGCCGGTCTGTCGGACCGACAGGTCCGCGACGAGGCCATGACGATCTTCCTGGCCGGCCACGAGACGACCTCGGTGGCGCTCACGTGGACGTGGCACCTGCTCGGTCGGTCCCCGGACGTCGAGGCGGCATTGCGGGCCGAGCTCGACGACGTCCTCGGCGACCGGCCGCCCACCGTCGACGACCTTCCGCGTCTCATCCTCACCGAGCGGATCCTCACCGAGTCGATGCGCCTGTATCCGCCGGCGTACGTGCTGGGCCGGACCGCGCTCGCGGACCTCGACCTCGGCGGGTATCGCGTTCCGAAGGGCGCCACGATGTTGACCAGCCAGTGGGTGATCCATCGGGACCCGCGCTGGTTCGAGGACCCCCTGACGTTCCGGCCGGATCGGTGGACCGATGAGCTCCGCGCCTCGCTGCCCCGGTACGCGTATTTCCCGTTCGGCGCCGGGCCGCGGATCTGCATCGGGGAGCCGTTCGCGTGGATGGAGGGCGTCCTCCTG
>JBQGDK010000355.1:0-2659 GCA_052039025.1 Actinomycetota bacterium | reverse complement strand
CGGCTGGGGCTCACGGAGCTGCAGGATCGGCAACCTCGGGAGACCTCGGTGGGGGAGCAGCAGCGCACGGCCCTGGCCAGGGCCCTGCTGCTGTCGCCCCGGCTCCTCCTCGCGGACGAGCCGACGGGCCACCAGGACACGGGATGGGGTCGGGCCGTCCTCGAGGTCCTGCGTCGGGAGGCGGCCGAGGGGACCTGCTGCCTGGTCGCCACCCACGACCAGGACGTGGCCCGGGGCTTCGACGGGGTCGAGGCGATGGCCGACGGCCGGCTGATCGCCCCCCCGCCGGTGGAGGGCAGGCCATGGGGTTCCGATATACCCTGAGGGTCCCCTCCGAGCCGAAGGAGTGCAGCGAGTGAGCGGGAGCGCGTGGGACCAGGCCCTTGCCCAGCTGGACCAGGCCGCCAAGATCATGAACCTGGATCCCAACGTCCACGAGGTGCTCCGCTACCCGAAGCGGGCCCTGATCGTCTCGGCCCCGATCCGGATGGACGACGGCGCGGTCCGGTCGTTCACCGGGTTCCGGGTCCACCACAACACCTCCCGTGGGCCGTCGAAGGGCGGGCTCCGCTACCACCCGAGCGTGACCCTCGAGGAGGTCAAGGCCCTGGCGATGTGGATGACGTGGAAGTGCGCGGTCGTGGGCATCCCCTACGGCGGGGCCAAGGGCGGCGTGGTGGTCAACCCGAAGGAGCTCTCGGCACGAGAGCTGGAGGCGCTCACCCGCCGGTACGCCTCGGAGATCCTGCCCCTGATCGGGCCCGAGCGGGACATCCCCGCTCCCGACATGGGGACCGACGAGCAGATCATGGCCTGGATCATGGACACCTACTCGATGAACTCGGGGTACTCGGTCCCCGGCGTGGTCACCGGGAAGCCACTCTCGGTCGGCGGCTCGGCGGGGCGCCGGACGGCCACCGCTCGGGGCGTCGTGTACGTCACGGTGGCCACGCTGAAGCACCTGGCGATGCCCGTGGACCAGGCTCGCGTGGTGGTTCAGGGCTTCGGCAAGGTGGGCGGCCCCGTGGTCGAGCTTCTCGCGGACCAGGGGTGCGTCGTGGTCGGGGTGAGCGACGTGGGCGGCGGTGTGTACAACGCTCGGGGGCTGTCCCCGGTCGGCCTGGCCGCCCATCACGCCGAGGCGAAGACCGTCGCAGGGTACGAGGGGGGCGAGCCCGTGACGAACGAGGAGCTCCTCGAGCTCGAGTGCGACGTGCTCGTCCCCGCGGCGCTGGAGGAGGTCATCACCGAGGACAACGCGGACCGGGTGCTGGCCCGGATCGTGGTCGAGGCGGCGAACGGGCCCACCACCCCGGAGGCCGACGAGATCCTCCACGACCGGGGCGTGCACGTCGTCCCGGACATCCTGGCGAACGCGGGCGGCGTCACCGTGTCGTACTTCGAATGGGTCCAGGATCTCCAGGCGTACTTCTGGACCTCGGACGAGGTCAACGCGAAGCTGCGGCGCGTCATGGAGGACTCCTACGTCTCCGTCCTCGACCTGGCCCAGGATCGGAAGGTCACGATGCGGCAGGCGGCCACGATCCTCGGCGTCCAGAGGGTGGCCGAGGCGCACACGACCCGCGGGCTGTTCCCGTAGCGGAATCCTTGAACCGCCCGAGGCCCGCACCTATGCTCGAGGTGATCCCATATGGACGAGGCCTCGACGCTGGACGACCGCTCGCGGGCGATCCTCGACTTCGAGCGGGGCTGGTGGCAGCGCGCCGGCCCCAAGCACCGCAACATCCGTCACCGTTTGGGGCTGTCGGCGGCACGGTATTATCGGTTGCTGAACGATCTCATCGACTCCTCGGAGGCACTACGGTACGACCCGATGCTCGTCAGGCGGCTCCGCCGCCTGCGGACCGCCCGCCGCCGGCAGCGGTTCGCCCGGGACCTCGGACTTGGGCGATGACTCGGAGGAGGATTGGCTGGCAAGCATGAGCCATCATCCGGAGGGAGCTTCTACCTCTCGTTGGCGACCGCAGCGCTGAGGTTCGTCCTCGTCGTCGCCGCTCTCGCCCTCGGCGTGTTCGTGCTGTCGAAGGCGTTCCCGACGGGCGACCAGGCCGCGCCGGTCACGCCGTCGCAGCCCACCTCGCCGACGGCCGCCGAGACCACACCGCCCCCCGAGGAAACCACCGAGGCCCAGGCGCCGGCCACCCACGAGCCCGGCGAGATCCGGCTCCAGGTGCTGAACGGTACCGACGTCGGTGGCCTCGCCGCCGACGCGGCCGAGGTGCTCGAGGCCGACGGCTACGACGTTGCCACGGTCGACGACGCCCAGAGCAAGCCGTACGAGGTCACCGAGATCTTCTTCAAGCGCGACTTCGAGGCTGACGCCGAGGCGCTGCGCGACCGGTACTTCCCCGACGCCGAGCTCCAGGACACGGCTCCGGACGCGCAGGTGTCGATCACGATCATCCTCGGCGAGGACTACGCCGTCGCCCAGGGCGCCTAGGCCGGGACGCCGGCCGCCTCGAGCAGCTGCATCTCCATGAACAGGCGCACCCGGAGGGCGCCGCGCACCGGGGCCAGGTTCTCCTGGCCGGGCGGGGGGGTGAACGTGACCCGGTACGTCCCCACGGATTCGCCGGCCGCCCGGACCAGATAGCCGTCCAGCGCGAACCACGCTTCCTGGGCGCCGACGTCGGAGCCG
>JBQGDK010000354.1:0-2111 GCA_052039025.1 Actinomycetota bacterium | reverse complement strand
GTCGCCGACCGCCTCACCGAGGAGATCCCCGGCGCGTTCCAGCCGAACCAGTACTACAACCAGGAGAACCCGAAGGCGCACTACGAGACCACCGGCCCCGAGATCTGGGAGCAGACCGACGGGACGGTCGATGTGGTCGTGGCCGGCGTGGGGACCGGAGGGACGAGCACCGGGATCGGGCGGGACCTCAAGGAGCGGCCGCCCGAGGTCACGAGGGTCGGCGCCGACCCCGAGGGGTCGGTGTTCTCCGCGTCCGAGGAGCCGGCCCGCCCGTATCTCGTCGAGGGGATCGGCGAGGACTTCTGGCCGGAGACGTTCGACCCCTCCGTCGTGGACCGGTACGTGCGCGTGTCCGACCGGGACTCGTTCCTGTGGGCCCGCAGGATCACCCGCGAGGAGGGGATCCTCGTGGGCGGCTCGTCGGGAACCGCCCTGTACGCCGCCCTCGAGGTCGGCCGGGAGCTCGGCCCGGACGCCACCATCGTGGTGATCTTCCCCGACACCGGCCGGAACTACCTGTCGAAGCTGTACTCGGAGACGTGGATGCGCCAGTACGGTTTCGTGGAGCGGCCCGAGGTGGTGACGGTCGGCGAGGTCCTCGGCGTGAAGCCGGGAGAGCTGCCGGACGTGGTGGCCGTCGGCGCGCACGAGAAGGTCCGCCACGCCGTCGACACGCTCCAGCAGTGGGGCATCTCTCAGGCCCCGGTCACCCGCGACGCCGCCGAGGACGTCACCGCGCTCGTCGGCAGCATCCAGGAGCGGGACCTCCTCGATCGGATCTTCCGGGACCCCGAGGCGCTCCAGGCCGACGTGGCCGAGGTGATGGGCCCGCCCCTCCCCCTGGTCGAGGGCGGGGACCCGATCGAGGTCGCGTTCGAGCGCCTCCAGTCGGCCTCGGCGGTCGTGGTCAGCCAGGAGGGGCGGACCCTCGGGGTGCTGACCCGCTCGGACCTCCTCGAGTTCCTGGCCCACCGCCGCTCCCAGCCGTAGCCGGGTGCGCGCGCTGGGCATCGACGTCGGCGTCCGGAAGGGCCTCGATCTGGTCCTCCTCGACGAGGGCTCCCCCGAGCCGGCGGCGTCCCATCGAGGTGTTCGGCTGGAGGACCTGGGGCGGCTGATCGGAGAGGCCGGCGCGGACGTGGTGGCCATCGACTCGCCGCCGGCGTGGGCCGGGGCCGGGAGGTCCCGGGGGACCGAGCGAGAGATCCGCCTGTTCGGGATCCAGTCGTACGGGACCCCCACGGCCGACCGGGGGACCGATCACCCGTTCTACGAGTGGATGCGGGTCGGCTTCGAGGTGTTCCGGATCGCCGAGCGAGCCGGGTTCCCCCGGTACCGGGGCGGTCCGGCTGGCGGCACCGCGATCGAGGTGTTCCCCCACGCCAGCGCGGTCGTGCTGGCCGGGTGCCTGCCGCCCCGAGGGACGCGCAAGGCCGCCTGGCGGGCCTCGGTGCTGGAGCGGGCCGGCCTCAGCGTGGACGGGCTGCGGTCCATGGACCAGATCGACGCCGCCCTGGCGGCGCTGACCGGTCTGCGAGCCCTGGCCGGCCGGTCGTGCGCCCTGGGCGACCCCCGCGAGGGCGTGATCGTCCTGCCGGCTCGATCACTCCCGGCCCGCCCCTACCCCCGATGCGCCGAGGACCCCACCGAGCCACGCCGGCAGCCGCATCTCCCCCGGATGTCGCCGTGCGCGTGCGGGGACCCGGCCTGCGATCGGTTGACGTCCCGCGAGTTCGCCCCCGGGCACGACGCCCGACGGAAGTCCATGCTGTGGCGACTGGCCCGCGAGGGCCAGGAGGCCACGCTCGAGCTGAGGAGACGAGGATGGGAGCTGCCGCCGGAGATGCGATGAGGTTCGAGACCAAGGCGATCCACCTGGGGCAGGAGCCCGAGCCCGAGTTCGGCGCGGTCAACGTGCCGATCTACCAGACCTCCACGTACGCCCAGGAGTCCGTGGGCAAACCGAAGCGCTACGACTACGCCCGGGGCGGCAACCCCACCCGTGAGGCGTTGGAGGTCGTGCTGGCCGCGCTCGAGGGCGGCGCGCAGGGGCTGTCGTTCGCCTCGGGCCTGGCCGCGGAGACCACCCTGCTGCTGGCCAGGCTCCGGCC
>JBQGDK010000353.1:0-2215 GCA_052039025.1 Actinomycetota bacterium | reverse complement strand
CTCCAGGAGCGGCTGCTGGAGCACGACCCCGGCGACACCGTCGAGGTGACCGTGGTGCGGGGGTCCGAGACCCTCACGGTCGAGGTCACGCTGGGCGTCCGCCCCCTCCCGATCGAGCGATAGCCCTGGGGTAGCCTAGGCCCGATGCGGGTCCGATTGCGGAACCCCGACCGCGAGGTCGAGCTCGACGGCCCTCGCAGCGTCCGGGAGGTGCTCGGTGAGCTGGCCATCGACCCGGACACCGTGCTGGTGATCCGGGACCGCACCCTGCTGACCAGGGAGGAGCGGGTGGCGGACGACGACGAGGTGGAGATCCGCCCGGTGATCTCGGGGGGTGGCACTCCGTGAAGTGCAAGCGGTGCCGCGGGCCGGCCGTCGTCGAGATCCGCCGGCACAACGCGGCGTTCTGCGGCGGCTGCTTCGTCCACCACGCCACCGAGCAGGTCCGCCGGTCGATCCGCTCGTTCCGGATGCTGGAGCCCGAGGATCGAGTCCTCGTGGCCGTGTCCGGCGGGAAGGACTCGCTGGCGCTGTGGGACGTCCTGCTCGAGCTGGGCTATCGGGCCGAGGGGCTGTACCTCGGCCTCGGGATCGGCGGCTACTCGGACGCGGCCGGCGACAAGGTCCGGGAGTTCGCCGCGGACCGGCGGGCGGATCTGGTGGAAGCTGACCTCCGAGAAGCGTACGGCTTCGACATCCCCACCGCCGGGCGGAAGGGCTCTCGATCGACGTGCGCGGTGTGCGGGTTGTCGAAGCGATACGTGTTCAACCGAGCGGCGCTCGAGGGCGGGTACGACGTGGTCGCCACGGGCCACAACCTCGACGACGAGGCCGCCACGCTGCTGGGGAACACGCTCCGCTGGAACACCCAGTACATCGCCCGCCAGTACCCGGTCCTGCCCGCGCGGGACGGGATGGTGAAGAAGGTGAAGCCGCTCGTTCGGCTGTCGGAGCTGGAGACCGCCGCCTACGCCGTGATCCGGGGGATCGACTACCAGGTCGAGGAGTGCCCGCTGGTGGCCGGGAACACCCAGCTTCGCCACAAGGAGGCCATGAACCAACTCGAGCGCACCTCGCCGGGGACCAAGGCGCAGTTCTTCCTGGGCTACCTGGATCACGCGGCCGAGCTGTTCGCGGGCGCCGACCGCGAGGGCGACGCGCTGACGCCGTGCGAGCGGTGTGGGCAGCCCACGACCGGCCGGTTCTGCGCGTTCTGCCGGGCCCGGGCCCAGGTCCTGGGCGAGCGGCTGGCGCCGCCGGCCGACGAGCAGGTGGCCGGCGAGCTCGCCGACGAGGTTCTGCCGGCCGAGGTGTACGGCGGGTGAACGGCGAGCCATTCCGAGCGGGGGAGCGGATCGTCCTCCTCGACGAGCGTGGCCGCCGGTACCTGGTTCGCCTCGAGGCCGGCGGCACGTTCCACTACCACGGCGGCGCCCTGCCCCACGCCCTGGTCCTCGGCTCCGACGAGGGGACCACGGTCCACTCGACCACGGGCGCCTCGCTGCTGTGTTTCCGGCCTCGGCTGGCCGACTTCGTGCTGAAGATGGGCCGGGGGGCCCAGGTGATCTACCCGAAGGACCTGGGCCCGATCATGGTCTCCGCCGACATCTTCCCCGGCGCCCGCGTCCTCGAAGCCGGCACGGGGTCCGGGGCCCTCATGCTGGCCCTCTGCCGGGCGGTGGGGCCGGAGGGCCGGGTGATCTCGTACGAGCGCCGGGGCGACTTCCTCGAGGTCGCCCGGCGGAACGCGGAGGACTTCTTCGGGAAGGTCCCCGCCTGGCTCGATCTGCGCCACGGCGACGTGCGCGAGGTTGCCGCGACCGGCGAGACGTTCCACCGGGCGCTCCTCGACCTCCCGGAGCCCTGGGCCGTCCTCGCCGAGGTGGCCTCGGCGCTGCTCCCGGGCGGGATCCTCGGCACCTATCTCCCGACCACCGGGCAGGTCCAGGAGGCCGTGGCGGCCCTGCGCGAGGCTCGCTTCGCCGAGGTCGAGACGTTCGAGGTCCTGCAACGGGGCTGGCACGTGGCCCCCCGGAGCGTCCGGCCGGAGCACCGGATGGTGGCCCACACCGGATTCGTCACCGTGGGGCGGAAGACCGCCTGACTCAATCCGAGGGCCGTTCGGGCCGACAGCGTTACGAAAGGACGGATCCAGACCCGGGGGTATACTCGGAGGCTGGCGAAGGGGGACGGGAGACATGCCGCAGGACGCCGA
>JBQGDK010000352.1:0-10067 GCA_052039025.1 Actinomycetota bacterium | reverse complement strand
GGCGCGTCGTCGTGCTGGTGGAAGAGGTACGTCCCCCGTCGGTACTCCCGGACGGTCCCGTGCTCCGCCAGCCCGCGGATGGCCGCCGCCGGTGTGTCGGCCAGCATCGGGGCCTGCCCCATGGCGCGCTCCAGGGCCGTCCTGCTCCCCCCTGCGAGCTTCGTTCCCGCGGCGACCATGGCCGAAAGCGTAGCCGAGGTGTTCACGCCGAACCACCTCCGGGAACGCAGAACGGGCCCGAGGTCACGGGCCCGTTCCCGCGTTCCGGCGCCGGAGCGCCTAGCGCTTCCTGGCTGCCTTCCGCGTGGCCTTCCTGGTCGCCTTGCGAGCGGCGCGCCGCTTCGTCACGCGCGTGGCTGCCGTCTTGGTCGAGGAGGAAGACCCGGATCCCCGCTTCTTCGGGGTGATCTTCTTCTCCGCCACCGTTTCACCCCCTTCGTCTCCCGGCCCGGTTGGGCGTGGGCGTCGGGGCGAAGTGTGCGCCGGGGGCGCCGGCGGCGTCTGTGCCGGGGGTCACCGGATCCGGGGTGACGTCGGTCACGACGGATCGTGTGACGTCCGTCACATCCTCACGCCTCCTCCCGGGCGCCGGGGTCGGCGGCTGAGAGCCGGACCGCCACCTCCCGCTCCTCCTCGCCGCGGACGACGGAGAGCGTCACGGATCCGTCGGGTCCGGCCTCGTCGAGGGCGGCGTGGAGGTCGTCGGCGCTGGAGACCGACCGGCCGGCGGCGGCCACGATCAGGTCGCCCCGGCCCAGCCCGGCCCGGTCGGCCGGACTGCCCTCCCCGACGCCCCGGACCAGGAGGCCTTCCCGCTCCGGCAGCCCCACGGACCGACGCATCCGAGCGGCCACCCAGGGCGGCGCCACGGCCACCCCCAGACGCGGGGCGGCAGGCGACTCCCCCCGGGCCAGGGCCTCCACCCGCCGCCGCAGGTCCGCGTCGGCGGGGATCGCCAGGTAGAAGCCGTCTCCGGCCCGGTTCGTGTTCAGGCCGACCAGCCCGCCGTCGACGTCGACGAGTGGCCCTCCCGAGGAGCCGCGGGCCAGCGGCGCGGTGTGCTCGAGGCTGCCGGCGATCCGCCGCCCCCGGGGGCCTCGGAAGGACCGGCCGGTTCCCGAGAGGAGCCCGAAGGTGACGCGCAGACCGCGCCCGCCGGGGTTCGCCAGCGCGAACACGGGCGCGCCCGCCCCGGGGGCATCGCCGTCGGCCCAGGCCGTCGGGGGGGCGGGACCGGTGTCGACCGAGAGCACGGCCAGGTCGTCATCGAGGTCGATGCCGGCCACCTCGGCCTCGGCCACCCGGCCGTCGTCGAACGAGACCGTCACGCGGTCTCCCCGGACGTTGTGGGCGTTCGTCAGGACCCGCCCCTCGCCGATCACGACGCCGGAGCCCCGCCCCCACCGGTCTCCGATGCCCACCACGGCCGGCCCGACCCGCTCGGTCACGGCTCGCACGGCCGCCTCGATCTCCTCCATCGCGGACATGCCCTTCCTCCTTCCGCCTCGGTGACGTGGTATGTTGCGAGTAGCAAGTTACTATGACACACGAGATCCGACAAGGGACGATGAAGACGGCCCTGGCCGCGGCCCTGGACCGGGTGGGGGACCGGTGGAGCCTCCTCGTGGTCGAGGCCCTGCTGGGCGGTCCACGGCGGTGGAGCGACCTGGCCGAGGAGGTGCCAGGGGTCGCCCCGAACGTGCTGTCGGACCGGCTCCGGCGGCTCGAGCGGGCGGGTGTGGTGTCGGCCGAGCCCTACAGCGCCCGGCCCCTCCGGCACGCCTACGGGCTGACCGCGGCCGGCCGGGAGCTCGCCGGAGCGCTTCGCCTGCTGAGCGACTGGGGCGCCCGGGGGGACGAGGCCGCGGCGGCCCCGCGCCACGCCCTGTGCGGGACGCCGATGGAGGCCCGGTGGCACTGCCCCACCTGCGACCTCACGGCCGACGGCGACGAGGCAGAGATCGTCCGGGTCTGACTAGTCGAGCTCGGGGACCTCGAGGGGATCGGGTCGGGGGGTGCACGCGCCGCAGAACAGGGCGTCCTCGACCGCCAGCACCTTCGTCACGTCCCCGTCCCTGTACAGCTCGAGGATGAACGGGTGGGTCTGGACGTGGTCCTCGCAGATCCCCCTCCCGCAGAAGCGGCAGGTGCCCACGGCGGTGCGGCGGCAGTGCCAGCAGTCCAACGTCAGTGCCTCTGAGAGCGCTCCACGATCACGTGCGGGTTCAGCCTACCCCGCCGGAACGCGTCGCCCACGAGCCGGTCGAACCCCTCCCGCTCGAGGCGGAAGGCCCGGACCGGGGTCCGGGCCCGGACCGTGGCGGTCCGAGGGACGTCGAGCAGCAGCGCCACCTCGCCGAAGTGGGAGCCCGGGCCGAGCACCGTGACCGCCCGGCCGTCCTCCTCGACCTGGACCTGCCCGGACCCGACGACGTAGAAGGCGTCGCCCGTCGCTCCCTGGCGCACGATCTCCTCGCCGGGCGCCACCTTGATCCAGGACCCGAGCCTCCGGAGCTCGGCGATCTGCGCCGAGGAGAGGTCGGCGAACGGCTCGAGCGACCGCAGCTCCGCCGCCTCCTGGAGGGTGGGGGCGAACCGCGGAGCCCGGGCCGCGTCGGCCAGGAGCTCGTCGAACGTGCCCTTGTCGACCTCGAACAGCTGGGCTTCCTCGAGCGCCCGCACCGTGGCGGCCCTCGGGGCGCCCTGGAGCAACCCGAGCTCGCCGAAGGAGTCGCCGGGGCCGAGCGTCCGCAACACCCGCTCGTCACCGGTGTCGTGATCCTCCTCCACCACCTGGAGCGCGCCCCGCCTGATCACGTAGAAGGCGTCGGGGCGGTCGCCCTGGCGGATCACCGGCTGGCCTGGGGCCACTCCCCGTAGACGGACCCGGCCCGCCAGGTCGCTCAGGAGGTCGACCGGCAGCTCATCGAACAGCGGGAGGGCGTCGATCGTGCGGGCGGCCTCGACTCGCCAGGACCGCTCCACGCGGAACCGTGCGCTCTCCGACAGCGCCCGGAGCCGCCGCCACGCCGATCGGGCCAGCGCCAGGAGGCCCCTGACGATCGGCCCCGCCACCAGGAGGCCGAGCAGGATCAGCATCACACGGGTCACCGTTCCGCCTTCCCACATGCCCACGATGAGGCTGCCGAAGATCTCCTTCCAGAAGAAGAACCCCGCATAGAAGGAGAAGATGGCGAACGCCACGCCGACGATGCCGTAGAGCCCCAGCCCGACCTCCACCTTGGAGAAGCGATCCCTGGTCCGAAGCTTGTGGAGCAGATCGTGGCGGAGGAACGTCAGGGATCTCGGCCGCAGGTCGGGGACCTGGATCGCGTCGGAGAGGATCCAGTACCCGTCGAGCTCGAGGAGCGGGATGAGGTTCATGAACAGCACGAAGTAGTTGAGGACGGCGAACTTGTAGAGCACCGAGGAGATCGCGGCGTCCGGGTACAGCAGGGCGATGAACGAGGCCACGCCGGCGGCCATGAGCTCGGCGAACGGCCCGGCGACCGCCTGCACGATCCGCTGGCCGCGATCGAGCATGAGCGCGTCGGAGGCCTCCACGAAGAAGGCCGGTGAACCGAAGTAGATCATGAACCCCGCGGACTTCACCCTGCGGCCGTAGTGGACGAGCACGAGCGCGTGGCCGAGCTCGTGGAGGAACGTGAGCACGTAGTCGAGCGTGAACAGGATCAGGAACTCGAGAGCCAGGGACTGCCCGGTCAGCGTGAACCGACCACCCCGCACGATGGCGAAGAAGGCGACGAGCCCGGCCAGTCCCACCAGCACGCCGATCGTCACGGCGACGGGGTTGAAGAACCACCGCAGGCCGTGCCGGTACAGCCACCGGACCATCCGGTCGGCGCCGCTCCAGTCGATCGACAGGGTCCGCAGGAACTCGCCGACCTTCCGAGTCAGGATCGAGGGGCTCATGGCCCGTCGCACGGCGCCGTAGGAGTCCACGTAGCCGCCGACGAGGAAGCCGCCCTGCTGGAGCTCCCGGACGAGCTCGACCACGCCGTCGAGCTCGATCCCGCCGGATCCCCGGAACCGATCGACGACGAGCTCTTTCACGGTCCGGGAGCCGTCCATCAGCCTGACCAGCTCGACCTCCTCCGGCTCGAGCCGGTAGTGGATCAGGTCGCGTGGGTTCCGGATCATCGCGTAGTCGTTGCCCCATCGGAGCCGGAACTCCTTGAGCTCCACGTCCGACGCGATCCGGGGCCGGAACTCGGCCGGATCGAGCCGCTCCCGGAGCCGCCGCCACAGGCCGCCCGGCCCTCCCGGCGCACGCGGTCGGGCGGCGCCGACGCCCAGCCGCTCCCACACCCCCCCTGGGGCGCTCACCCCCGCCGTGCCCGGACCTCCCGTTCCTCGACGATCCGCCTGGCCACGGCCTCGTAGACCGAGGGGCGGCGTCGGTGGCCGGCCATGCGGGCTCCCAGGTAGCCGCCGGCCAACAGGGCGGCGGCCGCGGTCAGGAGCACGGCGAGGAGCGTGGACCCCTCTCCCTCGTCCGGAACGACCGCCCGGACCGCGTTCTCGGCCGAGCCCCCTTCGTGATCCTCTCCAACGAAGCGGATCTGGGCCTCGGGGGGCACGCTCCGGAGCACGAGAGCGGGGAACGAGAGCTCGAGCCGGTTGCCGCCGCTCGACACCGCCACCCCGAATGCGTCCACGCGGAGGAACCGGCCGACCAGGGCGTTGCCGGTCCCCGCCACCGCCCGGCCGCCGCCGAGCGTGAGCACCCCCTCGGCAACCTCGTAGCCGATCTCGTCGAGGGCAACGCCGTGCAGCTCCAGGGCCACCCTGACCCGGTCCAAGGCACGCCAGCCGTCGGGGTGGGTGACGGCGACTTGGAACCGAACCCGGCTCCCCTCGGCGAGGTCACCCCCGACCGAGCCCCGAACCGACGGGCCGGGCCCCTCCTGGGCGCCCGCCGACGCCCCGGCGACCATGGTCCAGGCCAGGGCCCCGGCGACGATCAACGGACGGAGAAGCGCGATCACGACCCGCATCCTCGCCGAGCGTGGCACCAGGGGCAAGGGCGGGGTGTGACGGCCGTCACATCTCGGGGATGCCGCGTGTCACCCCGCCCATGTGGCGGCCGTCACCGACCTCGAGGCCGGCCCTCGGTAGCCTCGTGTCGGCGAAGGGAGGTCGGGATGTACGACCGGCAGATGGCGCAGGCGCGGATCGACGATCTGGTCCGCGTGGCCGACCGGGAGCGTCTGGCTCGAGCGACCCGGCGGGGAAGGCAGGCCGGGCGGCACGGCGCACTCCGCAGGATCGGCGCCGGCCTGGCGCACGTGCTGACGTGGCCGGCGAGGCACTGAGCGGCACCTACAGCAGCGGCAGGTACCGCTCCAGCTCGTAGGGCGACACGTAGGCCTTGTAGGCGTCCCACTCCTCGCGCTTGTTCCGCACGAGGTACTCGAGGACGTGGCTCCCGAGGGTCTGGTGGAGGAGCTCCGAGCTTTCGGCCGCCCGGATGGCCTCCGAGAGGTCCTCGGGCAGCGACTCGATCCCGGCCTCCCGACGTTCCTCCTCGGCCATCTCGTAGATGTTGTTCGAGGCCTCCGGCGGCAGCTCCTCCTCGTCCTCGATCCCCTTGAGCCCGGCGGCCAGCATGACGGCGAACGCGAGGTAGGGGTTGCAGGCGGGGTCGGGGGAGCGGAGCTCGATCCGGGCGGCGGCCTCCTTCCCCGGCTTGTACATCGGGACCCGCACGAGCGCGGAACGGTTCCTTCTGGCCCAGCACACGTAGACGGGCGCCTCATAGCCGGGGACCAGCCGCTTGTACGAGTTGACCCACTGGTTGAGCACCAGCGTGATCTCCCTGGCGTGGTTCAGGATGCCCGCGATGTATCCGCGGGCGACCTTCGACAGGTGGTACTCGTCGGTGGCGTCGAAGAACGCGTTCCGGTCGCCCTCGAACAGCGACTGGTGCGTGTGCATCCCGTTGCCGTTCACCCCGAGGACCGGCTTCGGCATGAACGTGGCGTAGATCCCCTCCTCCTGGGCGACCTCCTTCACCGTGAGCCGATACGTCATCACGTTGTCGGCCATCGTGAGCGCGTCGGTGTACCGCAGGTCGATCTCGTGCTGGCTGGGGGCCACCTCGTGATGGACGTATTCGACCGGGATGCCCATGGCCTCGAGGTAGCCGACGGTCCGGCGCCGCCAGCCGGTGGCCACGTCGAGCGGCGTGAGGTCGAAATAGCCGCCGCGATCGAGGAACTCGGTCCCCGACGGGTCCCGGAAGTAGAAGTACTCCAGCTCGGGACCCACGTAGAACGTGAAGCCGAGCTCGGCGGCCCGGTCGAGCTGGCGCCGGAGGACGTGGCGCGGGTCCCCGTCGAAGCGCGTGCCGTCGGGGTTGTGGATGTCGCAGAACATCCGGGCCACGTGCTCCTCGGACCGCCACGGGATGATCTGGAACGTGCTCGGGTCGGGCCGGGCCACCATGTCGGACTCCTGGATCCGTGAGAAGCCCTCGATCGAGGACCCGTCGAACCCCATCCCCTCGGCGAATGCGGTCTCCAGCTCCTGCGGCGTGATCGCGAAGGACTTCAGGAACCCCAGGACGTCGGTGAACCACAGCCTGATGAACCGGATGCCCCGTTCCTCCACGGTGCGCAGGACGAAGTCGGCTTCGTTCGTGAGCGACATCGTCCGGCCAGCCTAGACGAGCCCCTCGGCCCGACGGTTACGCGGCGGTAAAATCTGCGCCGGCCCGCGGGCGGGCGGCGGTACGATTCGAGCCGTGGATCCCGCGGCCGAGCGCGCGCTAGCCGAGGCCGAGGACCTCGGCGTCCGCTTCGTGCGGCTGTGGTTCACCGACGTGCTCGGCTTCCTGAAGTCGTTCGCGATCCCCGTCGAGGAGCTGGAGAAGGGGTTCCGCGAGGGGATCGGCTTCGACGGCTCCGCCGTGGAGGGGTTCGCCCGCGTCGAGGAGGCCGACATGCTGGCCCGTCCGGACCCGTCGACGTTCCGGGTGCTCCCGTGGCCGCCGGACGAGCCGATCGCTCGGATGCTGTGCGACGTCACCCACCCGGACGGCACGCCGTTCGAGGGTGACCCCCGCCACGTCCTTCGCCGGGTGCTCCGGGACGCCCAGGGCCTCGGCTACCGGGTCACGGCGGCCCCCGAGATCGAGTACTTCGTTTCCGGCTCGGAGGAGCGGCTCGAGCCCCTCGACCACGGCGGGTACTTCGACCTGACGACCACCGAGGTGTCCGACCAGCTCCGGTCGCGCACGGTGACGGCGCTGGAGCGGCTCGGCGTGGCTGTCCAGACCGTCCATCACGAGGACGCGCCCAGCCAGCACGAGGTCGACCTGACGCCGGGCGATGCCCTCGACGTCGCCGACGCCGTGATGAGCGTGCGACTGGTGATCAAGGAGGTGGCCCGGGAGCTCGGCCTCCACGCCTCGTTCATGCCGAAGCCGGCCGCGGGGATCCAGGGGTCCGGCATGCACACCTACGTGGCGCTGTTCGAGGGCGAGCGCAACGCGCTGTTCGACCCGACGGCCGAGGCGGGGATGTCGAAGGTGGCCCGGTCGTTCGTGGCCGGTCTCCTCGAGCACGCTCGGCCGATCACCGCGGTCACGAACCAGTGGGTGAACTCCTACAAGCGGCTGGTCCCCGGGTACGAGGCTCCGATCTACGTGTGCTGGGCTCGCCGCAACCGCTCGGCGCTCGTGCGCGTCCCCGCGGACCGGCCGGAGGACGAGGCGTCGGCGAGGATCGAGTATCGGGCGCCCGACCCCGCCTGCAACCCGTACCTGGCGCTGGCGGTGATCGTGGCCGCCGGCCTCGACGGCGTGCGCCGAGAGCTCGATCCGTCGGCCGAGGTCACCGGCGACCTCAACGCGATGTCCGAGGCCGAGCGCCGGGCCTCGGGGATCGCCGCGCTCCCCGACAGCCTCGAGGAGGCCGTCCGGGCCATGGAGGGCTCGGAGCTCGTGGCCGAGGCACTCGGCGAGCACGTCTTCGAGTGGTTCATCCGCAACAAGCGCGAGGAGTGGGAGGCGTACCGGACGTACGTCACGCCGTGGGAGGTCGACCGGGACTTCCCGGTCCTGTGAGCACGCCGGCGGTGCTGGGCCGGGCTTTGGCCGCGGCCCCCGATCCCGAACAGGCCAGGCTCGCCCTGGCCCGGGTGGGGGAGCGGGCCGAGGCCCGGGACATCCTCGACGACCCCGCGACGATCGAGCCGGCGGCCCGCCTGCTCGGGTTCTCCACAGCCGCGGCCGACTTCCTGGTGGCCCACCCGGAGGAGGCCGCGCTCTTCCTCGACCTCGGGCCCCGGTCCCGCGCGGCGCTGGTCGAGGAGGTGCGCGGGGCGGCGGCGGCGCTCGGGCCCGATGCCGGCCTCAGGCGGTTCCGTCGGCGGGCGCTGTTCCGGGTGGCCGCGCGTGACCTGATGGGCGCGGCCGTGGAGGACGTGGTGGACGAGGTGACGTCGGTCGCTGAGGCGTGCCTCGAGGTGGCGGTGGTCGAGGCCGGCGGCGGGCTCGCGGTGATCGGGCTCGGCAAGCTCGGCGGCGCCGAGCTGAACTACGCCAGCGACGTCGACGTGGTGTTCGTCCACGAGGACGCCGGCGCCGACGCGCAGCTGTCGGCGGCCCGCCGGGCCGCCCGGGTCGTGGCGCTGCTCTCCGAGCCCACCGAGGACGGGGCCGCGCTCCGGGTGGACGCCGCCCTTCGGCCGGACGGGCGGTCCGGCCCGCTCTCGCGCTCGACCGCCTCGACCCTCGAGTACTACCGGAAGCACGCCGCGACGTGGGAGCGGCAGGCCTGGCTGAAAGCCCGCCCGGTGGCCGGCGACGCGTCGCTCGGAGAACGGCTGGTGACGGACCTCGAGCCGGTGATCTACCCCGAGCACCTGGAGCCGTCGGCGATCGAGGACGTCCGGGCCATGAAGGTTCGCATCGAGGAGTACGTCCGGGCCCGGGGCAAGGACGCCGTCGAGGTCAAGCGGGGCCGCGGCGGTATCCGGGACGTCGAGTTCGCGGTCCAGCTCCTCCAGCTCGTCCACGGGCGGCGCGACCCGGCGCTCCGCGACCCGAACACGATCCGGGCCCTGGCCGCGCTGGCGGAGCACGGCTACGTGGCGGCGGCGGACGCGGCCGACCTCGCCGAGGCCTATCGGTTCCTCCGGGCCGTCGAACACCGGCTCCAGCTGGTCCGGGACACGCAGACCCACGAGCTCCCCGACGACGAGCCGTCGCTCCGCCGGCTGGCCCGATCGCTCGGGCTCGACGGGGCCGACGCGCTCCGCCGGGGGTACCAAGGGCAGACCGAGGTCGTGCGAGGGCTGCACGAGCGGCTGTTCTACCGGCCGCTCCTGGAGACCTTCGCCGGGCGGAGGGCCCCCCGGCCTGGTGTGGAGCGGGGCCCGACCGAGGAGCTGCTGGCCGGGTTGGGGTTCCGGGACCCCCACGACGCGTACAAGCGCTTCGCCCGGCTGGTGGAGCCGGGCACACGACTCGGCCGGGTCCTGGCCCACGTGTTCCCGGTGGTGGCCCCGGCCCTGGCGCTGGCCCCCGATCCCGACGCCGCGCTCCTCCGGTTCGAGCGGGTCCTGGAGTCACCCTCGGACGGGGCGGCGCTCGCCGACGCGCTGGCCTCGGACCCGGGCGCGGCGGGGCGGCTGGCCCGGCTCGTGGGGGCCTCGTCGTGGGCATCTGATGCGCTGGCCGCCGGGCCGGCCGCCGTCACGGCCCTGGTCGGCCCCGCGGCCGATCGCGAGCCGGTCCCGGTGGCGCTCCTCCGCGCCGCCCAGTCGTATGCGGCCGCGGATCTCCGGGTGCCGGACTCGGGACGGGCCCTGGCCGAGGTGGCCGACGCCGCGGTGGCCGAGGCCCTGGCGGCCGCGGCCCCCGGGGTGCCGTTCGCGGTGATCGGGCTCGGCAAGCTCGGGGGACAGGAGCTGAACTTCGCCTCGGACCTCGACGTCGTGTTCGTGTACGTGGGCCAGGGTGCCCAAGCGTTCGAGGAGGCCGGCCGGGCGGCCGAGGCCGTGCTGGCGGGGATCGGGGACCGCGGGTTCGAGGCCGACGC
>JBQGDK010000351.1:0-1648 GCA_052039025.1 Actinomycetota bacterium | reverse complement strand
GGACCAGGCCCGGGTCGCCGCCCGCGGGGATCCGCCACTCGACGTCCACGGCCCGGCCGCCCTGGGTCCGGACGGCCTCGGCGAACACCTCGAGGCCGACGTTCACCGCCCGGACCTCGTCCGGGAGCTCGATCGGACGGCCCCGATTAGACTCCGCCATGCCGATGGAGGTTACCGCCTACTGGGAGGGGGGCATGCGGGTGCGGACGCCGGTGCGCCGGTTCGAGGTGCGCATCGACGAGCCCCCCAAGTACGGCGGCGAGGACACCGCGCCGATGCCCACCGAGGTGTTCCTGTCCTCGCTGGCCGCGTGCTTCGTCCTGGCGGTGCGGCACGTGGCGCTCAAGGACGGCTTCGAGCCGGCCGACCTCGCGGTTCGGGTCGAGGGGACGTACCAGGGCCTTCGGTTCGGCAGGATCCGGTTCGAGGTCCACTCGTCCGACCCCCGGGTCCGCGACACGATCGCCCGGGCCGTGACGTACTGCTACGTGTCGAACACCCTCCGGGAGCTCCCGGAGCTCGAGTACGTGATGGCCGACGAGCCGGCTACCCACGCGCCACCGCCGCCAGGGTGACCAGCGCCTCCTCGGCGGCCCGGTAGGCCTCGCGGCGCCGCCCGGCCTCGACGGTGAGCTCGCCGGCGCGGACCCGGACGCCCGCGGCCATGTCACGGACCACCGCCGGGGCCGCCCCGCCGGGCGAGGTCCGGGTCATGACGATGGCCCGGGGGTCGAGGACCTCGGTCAGGTCCTTCCCCGCCAGCCCCAGCGCCCGGCCGATCCGCTCCTCGGCGGCCCGGTCGATCATCTCGCCGGTGAGGTCGATGCCCCGCAGGCCCTCGGCGGCGGCGCGCTGGACGGCGTCGCCGACCACGAGGTACGCGGTCCGGTACGGGACCCCGCACGTCTCCATGACGAACTCGGCCAGGTCGGTGGCCTGGGAGAACCCCGACTCCAGGGAGGCCCACATCCGATCCGGGTGGACCTCGAGCGTGTCGATCACGCCGCGCAGGAGGCGGGTGACCCGCCCGGCCAGCTCCAGGGCCCGGGGCACCTCGCCGTAGGCGAAGATCAGGTTGTCGCTCCGGGCCGACGGGGTCTTCACCACGGCCAGGAACCCGGAGAGCCGCCCGATCAGCACGCCGCCGGCGCCCCGGACGATCGAGAGCGCGTACGGGTTCTTCTTCTGGGGCATCAGGATCGAGGACCGGGTGTACGGCTTCGCCAGCTGGACGAAGTCGAACTCCTGGCTGTCCCAGATCTCGAGGTCCTCCGCCAGCTTCGACAGGTTCGACACCAGGCCGGCCGCATCGGCCAGCAGCGCCACGAGCCCGTCGGTCTGCCACATCGCGTCGCGGGTGTGCTCGATCACCGAGCCGAACCCGAGGAGCGCCGCGGTGCGGTCCCGGTCGATCGACAGGCGGCTCCCGTTGACGCACCCGGCGCCGCCGGGGCTGCGGTTGACCCAGTCGTCCTCCTGGAGGAGCCGCTCGGCGTCGCGGAGCGCCGGATGGGCGAACGTCAGCAGGTAGTGGCCGAACGTCGAGGGCTGAGCCTGCTGGAGGTACGTCTGATCGGGCATCACGACCTCGGCGTGGCGGTCGGCCTGCTCGGCCACCGCCTCCGCGAAGCCCGCGGCGTCGGCCGTC
>JBQGDK010000350.1:0-2426 GCA_052039025.1 Actinomycetota bacterium | reverse complement strand
GGAGCTGCCCGGGACGCTCCGGGGCCTCTAGAAGGTCGCGCTCAGCGCCAGCCAGGCCCCGTACGAGCCCAGCACGACCGCCCCCAGGATCCGGCCGGCCCGTCCGCGGGCCACGAACACGGTGGCCACGAGCGCGTACAGCGCCGCCACGCCGAGGAACGCCACCGAGCCGGCCGCGTCGATCTCGAGAGGCCGGACCAGCGCGGCCACCCCGAGGACGCCGGTGGTGAACGCGGCGAGCGTGCCGAACAGGTTGCCGGTGGCGAGCTCCGGAACGCCGCGGCGGATCGGAAGCACCTCGAGCACCACCTCGTCCAGGCTGACCAGGATGCCCAGGACGGCCGCCCCGACGAACCCGGCGCTCAGGCCGGACTCGTCGACGAGCCGGGCGCCGCCGGCGACCAGCAACGCCGCCCCGCCGGCTACGGCGAGCAGGCCGACGGCCGTGACGAGGACCGGGCCTCGGCGGGACGGACGCTCGGCGGGGGGCCGTGGGCCCTCACGGTTGCCGCGGCGGAGCACCAGGCCCGCGTAGGCGAGGTAGAACACGACGAGGAGGAGCCCCTCCGACCGGGCCACGTACCGGTCGGCGATGGCGAACGCGCCCGCGACCAGATGGAGGCCCGGCGCCAGCACCATGATCCGCTCCGGCGAGGGGACCGGTCCCCGCGCCGCCAGGAGCGCCGCCCCGAACGCCGCGCTGAACAGGAACAGGACCGTGCCGAAGATCTCCCCGGCCGCCAGAGCCGTCTCCCCTCGGGCCGAGGCCACGACGGCGGCGCCGAGCCCCTCCAGGTCGACGCCGAACAGCAACGCCCCCACCGCGAAGCCCGACACCCCGAGCGCCAGCGAGAGCCGGGTGGCGCCACGAACCGCCACCTCGGCGCCGACGTACAGCACCCCGGCGCCAACGGCGAGGAACGCGACGGCCAGGAACACGGCGCGAAGGGTAGCCCATCGGCCTTCCCCCGTATCAGTGGTCGCTGGCGCCGGTGAACTGGAACGCCCGCACTCGCAGCGCGGGAACGCTCGACGCCGAGAAGAAGAACTCGCTGGCGAGCTCGACGTCGCGCCCCAGGGCCTCGACGTCGCGGAGCGCCTCGATGATCGAGTGGGTGAACCGGAGGTTCTTCACCGGCCGGGACACCGCGCCGCCCTCGATCAGCCACGTCCCGTCCCGGGTCATGCCGGTGATGATGGCGTCCTTCGGGTGGACGACGTTCGAGTAGTGGAACCGCGTCACCAGGAGGCCTCGCTCGGTGTCCCGGATCATGTCCTCGACCGAGGCGTCGCCGGGGGCCAGGAAAAGGTTGAGCGGGAACGGCCCGTGCGGGTTCGGCGCCGGCAGGGCGTGTCCGGTCGATTCCCGCCCCTCCTGCTTGGCGCTCCGGCGATCGTGAACGCCGCCGAGCACGACCCCCTCCGACACGAGGTCGACCCGGCGCTTGGGGGTTCCTTCGAAGTCGAACGGCAGGCCGAGCGTGCCGGGGGACGTGGCGTCGTCGTAGATCGTGATCCGCTCGCTCATGAGCTTCTCGCCGATCCGGCCGGAGAAGCACGAGCGCCCTTCGGCGATGGCCCGCCCGCCGAACCCGAGGTAGGCCAGGAATGCCACCAGCGTCGCCACCGCCGGGGGCTCCAGCACGACGTCGTATCGCCCCGGCTCCACGTCTTGGGGGCGCTGGCTGCGGCGGGCCTTCTCGAACGCGCGCCGGCCGACGACCTCGGGGTCGAGGTCCCCGACGCGGGCGGCCCAGGACTCGGCGTATCCAGCCCCGCCCTCGCCACCCGACACCACCGTACTCACCGTGGCCTGGCTCGTGGCCGCGTAGCAGTACTGCCCCTCGCTGGTCGCCACCGCGACCTCGGAGGCCGTGGTCTCGTGGGCCCCGGCCGCGTGGAAGCCGTCCTCGCAGGTCCCCACGAGCGCGGCCACAGCCTCGGCCCGGGCCTCCGGGGTCCTCGACGCTGTGGCCTCGTCGAACCGGTCGACCGGCACGGTCACGTCGGCCGCCGGAGCCAGGCCGGGGAACGCCGGGTCCGGCGCAGCCATCTCGGCGAGCTCGAGGGCGTTCCGGGCCGCGGCGACCGCTCCCCCCTTCGTCAGGTCGTTCGTGGAGGCCACCCCCAGGCGGCCTCCCGAGACGACCCGGACCTTCACCGCCGTGTCCTCGCGGGCGGTGCTCTGGTGGATCGCCGACTCGGCGAACCTCGTCAGGCCGCCCCAGTCGTGAACGGCCAGCACCTCGACGCCGTCGGCGCCGGGCAGCTCGAGGGCGGCCTCCGCGATCCCGCGGAGCCGCTCGGGGCCGATCGGGTCCGGCACCGTCAGCGCACCCCCACCCGGACGTTCCGGAACCGCGCCGGGGCCGTCCCGTGTCCCGTCCTGGCGACCTGTCCCGGCTGGCCCTTGCCGCAGTTCGGGG
>JBQGDK010000349.1:0-3031 GCA_052039025.1 Actinomycetota bacterium | reverse complement strand
GTCAGCATCGCTTCCCTGGCCGTCACGGACGGCCGAACGGGGATCCTCGGCGCCGGGAGGACCTCGCCGCCCGCCGAGAGCACGTTGCCGTCCGCGTCGAGGTTCACCACGATCTCGCCGCCGAGGATCGGAACACCGTCGTGAACCTGCTGGAAGCGGACCACGGAGCGTCCGGCTGGGGCGGAACGGACGGAGCGCACTCGCAGCTCCTCCATCTGGTCGCGCACCCCGAAACGGTTCCCCCTCTCGTCGAGGAAAGCGCGCGCGACCCGGGCGGGCGACGCGCCCGCGCCTACGCCGTCCGGACGCGGGATCGGACGACCCGGGGGCGATCCCATGAACCGCACCGCGCCGGTCTCGTCGTGGACGGAGACCCTGGTGCGGGGCGGGAGGGAGGGCGCGTCGGACGACCGGTCGGCCGCGGCGGGGACGGCCGACGCGCCGACGGTGAGGCCCAGCACCGTGACGAACGCGAGGATCCGGAATCGCCGCATTTCTCCCCCTTGCCCCGGAAGCGTGCATCACGTTTGTAGCAGACGGAGCAGCCACGAACAAGGGACCCGGCGCCCACATGGGGCGCCGGGTCCGTCCGTGCTCGGCGTGCTACAGGCTCGCGGTTGCTTTCCGGAAGTTCGTGCCGTTCCCGTCCGGCTTGTAGTTCATCTCCACGTTGCCGGCGGAGTCCACCGAGAACCAGTGCACCGTGGCGCCGGCGGGGACCGTCAGGAGCTCCCCGCCCTCACGGATGCCGCCCGAGGCGTACAGCGTCGAGGCGTACGTCGGGGTGCTGCCGTCCAGCGTGAAGAAGACCGCCGCGGGCTCGCTGACCTCGAACTCGATGTTCACCATGCCGGGTGTCGAGCTCGGCGAGACCTTCAGGGAGCTCTCGGGCCGCTGGCTGTCCTTGCCGAAGTCGTACGCCACCTGGAACAGCTCGATCAGCCCGTTGGCGAACTCCATGGCCTCGTTGTGCGCCGAGGCATCATCGATGTCAGGGTCCTCGAACGGCGGCTGGAACTGCTCGCCGACCTCGAAGTTCCATGCATAGATCCCGTACTTGTACCAGAGCATGTCGCCGGAGTTCCCCGCGGCCGAGTACAGGACGTCGGAGATCGGGCCGGTACGGGCAGGCGTCACCGACATCCCGCGATGCTGCTTGATCGCCGTCAGGATCCTGGCCGAGGCCCCCCAGAACAACGACTCCTCCTCGAGCGTCGGCCGGGGCGCCGGGATCCGGCCGGGCAGCCGGTACGCGCCGGGAGACCACATGAAGTAGTTGCCCGAGGAGTGGAGGTTCATCGAGAACGCGACGTTCGGCCGGGACGCCAGCCAGTTGAGGTTCTTGCTCTCGGGCTCCGACAGCTCGCTCGGCCCGGCGAACACGTCGCTGGTGCAGCTCGTGGACGCGCCATCGTAGCCGTCGAACAGCGAGAACTCCGTGTAGTTGCGGTTATTGTCGACCCCCCACGCGGTCCGGCCGTTGAGGTCGTAGACCCCCGTGACCGGGCAGTGTCGGGTCATGTTCCGGCGCTGGCTCGCGAAATCGTAGAACGAGTAATGCCCGCCGTCGGGGTTGATCGACGGGGCGATCCAGATGTCGAGGTTGTTCACCAGCGTCTTGGTCTCGCCGTCGTGCGCGTAGTTACGCAGGAGACGCTCGGCCGCCTCGATCGTCACCAGCGGCGGCACCCACTCCCGGGCGTGCTCCTGAGCGTACGCCAGGACGCCCATCCTCGAGCCATCACGGTGCTTGCCGATGCGAAGGGCGTACACCGGATGGGGTTCCCGCGACACCGAGTCGGGCGCGCTGAGGAAGTCGCTGAGGTTCCGACGTGGCGACGGCGGAACGATCCCGGTTCCAGTGCTCCCCCGGTAGGTGTACGCGAACACCAGCTGGCCGGCCTCGGGATCAGTGTTGATCGCGTCCCGGACCTGGGCGGCCGTGCTGATCCGGGACCCCGAGGCGTCCGTGGCCAGGCTCACCGTGATGTGGTTGCCCGCGACGTCCACTGAGAGCGGGCTGTTCGGCACGCCCGGATCGATGGCCTCGATCGAGATGTCGTTCCCGCCCTCGTGGCCCCACGCCAGCGAGTCAACGCCCACCCGGGCGTTGTTGGAGATGGGGATGCCCGGGATCAGGGTCCCCGTCGCCGGCAGGCTGTCCTTGATCAACGTGCCGTCGGCCAGCGAGATCATGACGGTGGGGATCGTGATGCCCGGGGCGCTCCCACCAGGCGTGGTCGGGTTCCCCGGCACGTTGTTGACGATGACCACCGCGATGGCCCCCGCGGCCTGGGCGTTCAGCGTCTTCACCGTGAAGTTGCACGTCCCCCGGTCCACCAGCGCGATGGACCCGGCGGGGAAGCCCACCAACGGCTCGCAGCCGTCGTTTTCGCTCGGAGCGGCGACGTCATCGTCCGCCAGGGCAAAGCTCCCGGAGAGGCCCGCGGCGGGCAAGCCGGGGCCGAACCCGGCCGGCCCCGCGAAGCCGTACGTACCGGCGGCGGGCGACGGCGGGTCGACGACCAGGCGGTTGCCCGGCGGGTCCAGGAGCGCCTGGGCCTTCCGCCGGTACCCGTTCGTCTCGTACGGCAGCTCCACGAGCTCGGCGATGTTGGGGAACTCCTCGGCGAGCTGGTCGATCCGGTCGTACAGCTCGGTAGGCGTCATGTAGCTCGTGATGAAGTCATTGAAGTACGGCGCCTGGCTCGGGCTCTCGCCGGGCAGCGGGAGCCAGTCGGTGACCGTGGCGATGGCGACGTCCCCCGTGGGGCTCACGATCCGGATCCGGTCGGGCCGGGTGGCCACCGGGGCGGCGCCCCGGTGATACAGGTAGACCCCCGCATCGACGAAGCGGCTGATGTTCTGGGTCCCGCCGGAGCCGAACGCAGTCCCGGGGCCGCTGTCGCGCTCCACGGTGAGCTGCTGGTTCGAGGTCTGACCCTGGGCCCACTTCGCCTCGACGGAGAGGAACGCGTTGCCGAACGACGTGAAGTAATCGGCGCGAAGGATCTTCACGTCCGAGACGTCG
>JBQGDK010000348.1:0-3769 GCA_052039025.1 Actinomycetota bacterium | reverse complement strand
CCGGGCACGGCCATGACCTCCCGGCCCAGGTCCGCCGCGAATTCAACCGTGATGAGCGACCCGCTCCCCGGCGCCCCCTCGACGACGATGAGCGCCTGCCCCAGGGCGGCCACCAACCGGTTCCGGGCCGGGAACCGGCGAGGGCGCGCCGGGGTCCCGGGCGGGTACTCGCTGACGACGGCACCCGAGCCGACGATCCGCTCGATCAGGGCGGCGTTCCGGGTCGGGTAGCACACGTCGACCCCCGACCCGAGCACGGCGATCGTGCGTCCGCCTCCACGCAGCGCCCCCCGATGGGCCGCCGCATCGATCCCGAAGGCCGCCCCGATGATCACGGCGACGCCCGCCGCCCCGATCCCGGTCGCGATGTCCTCTCCCGCGTCCCGCCCGTACGGTGTGCACCGTCTCGCGCCGACCATCGCGACGGCCGGGCGTGGCGGGGGGAGCGTGCCCCGGACGAACAGCGCCATCGGGGGGTCGGTGAGGTCGACGAGCCCGGGCGGGTACTCGTCGTCACCGGGGGCGACCAACCTGGCGTCCCACCGGGCCATGGCCTCGCGGACCGACGCAGGGTCGACGGCCTCGGCCACGGCCCGATCCCGCGCCGAGGCCGCCTGAGCCGTCCCGGACCGGACCGCGGCCAGGCACGCTCGGGCGGTCCCCTCGCGCCAGGCCAGCCGATGCCGTTCGGCCGGCGTCATCGTCCCCAGGTGGGCCAGGACCAGCAGCGCGTCGCGATCGGGCCGCCCGGCCACGAAGCCGTCGGGCCAGGCCCCGGGCGGACACGCCATCGCCACGGCCGACTGCGGCTCAGGCGACACCGCTTTGCCCTCTGGCGTGGGCCTCACCGCGGAACGCCAGCGCCTCCAGGAGGTGGGGCGCATCGATCCGAGTGGTCCCCTCGAGGTCGGCGATCGTCCGGGCCACCTTCAGGGCCCGGTCGAACCCGCGGCCGGTGAGCCCGTACCGCTCCACGGCCCGTCCCAACGCGTGCTCGGCGTCCGGCGACAGCATGGCAGCCCGGCGCGCCTCCGCCCCGGACATCTCGGCGTTGCACCTGCCTCCCCGGGCGCGCTGTCGCTCACGAGCGGCCTCCACGCGGTCGCGGATCGCCGACGAGGCCTCCCCCGGCTCCGAGCCGAGAAGCTCCCCCTTCGAGAGCCGGGGAACCCGGAGTCGGATGTCGATCCGGTCGAGCAATGGCCCCGACAGCCGCTGGCGGTACAGCTCGACTCGCTGCGGCGGACACCGGCACCGCCGTCGCGAGTCCCCCGCGAAGCCGCACGGGCATGGGTTGGCCGCGGCCACGAGCGTGAACCTGGCCGGGAACCCCACCGCCCCCGAGGCCCGGACGATCACAACCCGGCCGTCCTCGAGGGGTTGCCGGAGCCCCTCGAGGACGTCCCGGCGGAACTCGTTCACCTCGTCCATGAACAGGACCCCGTGAGTCGCCAGCGAGACCTCCCCCGGACGGATCACCGATGAGCCGCCGCCGAGGAGCCCCGAGGCCGACGTGGAGTGATGGGGCGCCCGGAACGGGCGGGAGGTCACCAGCGACCGACCCGGGGGGAGCAGGCCGGCCACCGAATGCACCAGGGTGACGTCCAGGGCCTCCTGCCGTGTCATCGCGGGGAGGATCGTGGGGAGTCGCCGAGCCAGCATGGTCTTCCCGGCCCCCGGCGGGCCAACCATGAGCACGTTGTGCCCGCCGGCGGCGGCGACCTCGAGCGCCCGGCGACCCTCCCCCTGACCCAGCACCTCGGCGAAGTCCACCGCGGGGCCGCGGGGCGACCGATCGGTCGCCGCCATCGCCGGGCCCGGGGACCAGGAGCCGCGGAGGAACTCCACCGCGCGGGCCAGGGATGGTGCCCCCACCACCTCGATCCCCTCCACGAGCCCCGCCTCGGCGGCGTTCTCCTCGGGGACCACCACGCCGGCAAGCCCGGCCCCGGCGGAGGCCGCGGCAACCGCGAGGATGCCCGGCGTGGGCAGGAGGGCCCCGCGAAGGCTGAGCTCCCCGCTCAGCGCGAACCGGGCGAGCCGCTCACCCCTCACCTGCCCCGTCGCCCCCAACACCGCGATCGCCAGGGGGAGGTCGAACCCCGGTCCCTCCTTCCGGAGGTCCGCGGGGCTGAGGTTGACCGTCACCCGCCGGAGCGGCCATTCGAAACCGGCGTTCTCGACGGCCGGCCGGACCCGTTCCCGGGCGTCCTGGACCGCCGCGCCCGGGAGTCCGGTCAGGAGGAGGGCCGGCAGGCCGCGGCCCACGTGGGCCTCGACCGCGACGACCTGGCCCCGCACGCCCACCACCGCCACCGCGTGGGCACGCGCGTACACCAGGCCGAGATGCTCGCACGGGGGTGTGACACGCCGTCCCGGCCGTGGTTTACTCCCCCACCGATGTCTGGCGAGGACCTGCCCTGACCGAGCCCCCCGGGGCCCCGGGCACGGCGGCGACCCCCCCCACCCCGCCACCACCGGCCCCCGGACGACCGCACGAGGCCAGGTGGATCCCCACCGTGGCGTCGCTGGTCGTCCTCCTGTTCGTTTCGTTCGGCGGGTTCCTGGTCGCCGGCGAGACCGGAGCGGCCACGCAGAGGCTCCGGGGCGAACGCGACGGTGAGCCGGGCCAGCCGATCGAGCTCGGGCCCGGCGTGGTGGTCCACGTGCCGCCGGGGTGGTCCGTGGAGCAGCCCCTCGGTGAGCCACCCTCGCTTCGGCTGTCGAGCGGCGTCGGCCACATGTACCTCGCGGTGTCTCCGGTGACGGGCGATCCCCTTCGCCAGCTGCAGACCTACCTCGACGAGGTGCTCCGGCCCCAGGCCTCCCAGATCTCGACGAGCGCCACGGAGCCGATCGATCTGCCCTCAGGCAACCCGGCGGCGTACTTCGCCTACGTCGGGTCGTTCGAGGGGGTGAGCGCGCCGCTGGAGGGCGAGGTCGCTGCGATCGTGGCGCCCGGCGGGACGGCCCTCGTGGTCGATGGGTGGGCCGCCGAGGGTCAGTTCGTCTCGGTGCAGGAGGACGTGCGGACGACCGTGGTGAACGCGGAGGTGAGCTGATGGCCGCGCCAGCCGGCCGGACGCCGGCGCCGACCCCGCGCCGACCGCGGTGGGGCTACCACACCTCGCTGTGGCAGGTCCGCCAGCCGGCGTTCTGGCTGTTCATGGTGATCCTGGCGATCACCACGGTGTTCTCGATCATCATCCAGGCCAGCTTCGCCGACCTGACCCCGGGCGGGTGGGTCCTGTCGTGGTTCCTGCTGGCCCTGTACGCGGTCCCGGTGGTCATCGCGACCTTCGCGCTCGACCTGTACGAGCGCGAGCCGCTCTCCCTGGTCATCGCGGCGTTCCTGTGGGGGGCCTTCGCCGCCACCACGATGTCGATCTTCGCGAACCAGGGCTGGAGCCTCGCCCTGATCGACTGGGTCGGCCTCGAATTCGCCAACGAGTGGGCGCCCGCCCTCACGGCACCGCTCACCGAGGAGATCACCAAGGGCGTCGGCGTGATCCTCCTGTACCTGATCGCCCGCGGCGAGATGGATGACCTCATGGACGGCTTCGTGTACGGAGCGATGGTGGGGCTCGGGTTCACGATCGTCGAGGACGTCTTCTATTTCGTGAACGTGTTCGGCGGCGATCCGGGCGGCGTCCTCCAGGGGTTCTTCGTCCGGGTGATCGCCAGCGGGCTCTACGGGCACGTCCTGTACTCGGGGCTGTTCGGGATGGGTGTGGCCTACTTCGTCTCGCGCCGGCGCGAAGCATCGCTC
>JBQGDK010000347.1:0-10085 GCA_052039025.1 Actinomycetota bacterium | reverse complement strand
CGACCTCGTTCCTGCTCAGCGAGCGGCAGTTCCTGCAGCAGATGGCCGGGCTCATCCAGGACCACGCTCGCCGGCTGAAGGAGGAGGCCCGCCGGGCGTCGTCGGCTCCCCCGGCGGAAGAGGTTCCCCAGCCCGCCATGGCCGCCGAGCCCGCGACGCGGGAGGCCCCCGAGGCCGTCGCACCGTCGCCGGCCGAACCGCCCCCGGCGGAGCCCCCGCCGGAAGCCCCGCCCGCCGAAGCCCAAGCGGAGGCCGCCGTCACGACGGCCTCGCCGTCCCCCGGGCCGCCCGAAGAGCAGACGGCCCCGTGGATCCGGCAGGAGCAGGGATCCACCGAGGACCGGGAGAGCCCCGACCCGCTGCTGTCCGCGTGGGAGCGCGCATTCACCGCCGAGGCCGGTGACGAGGCGCCCCCCGGCGAGGCCGCCCTCTACCCGTCGGACGCCCGGAAGGAAGAGGAGCCGTCCCTCCGCGAGCTGTTCTGGGGGGACGAAGGCTAGGGACGGCCGGTGTTCGCCGTCTCCTGGCTGTTCCTGGCGCTCGCCGTTGTCACCCTCCTCCTGGGGCTGTCCCGGGAAGGCCTCCTCCTGATCTACGCGTCGATCGGCTCCAGCGTGGCCGCCATGCTCTTCCTCGTGGCCGGGGTCCTCCGCCGGCCGGGCCCCCCCGGCCCTCCCTGAGCCTCAGGCCCGACGGAGCGCCACGCCGACCCGATGTCCGTCGATCTCCCGGACGAATGCGGTCTCGACCTGCCGGAGCTCGAACCGAACGGCCAGCACCTCACCGGAGATCCACCCCCGGTGCGCCTCGACGGCCTCCGCCACCGCGCCGTCCGCGGTCAGGGTCACCTCGATCCGGTCGGTGACCTGGAGCCCGGCCTCCTTGCGGGCGTCCTGGACCAGTCTGACCACCTCGCGGGCCAGGCCCTCGCGGGCCAGCTCCGGTGACACGTCCAGGTCGAGGGCCACGGTGACCCCGGCCCCGGACGCCGTCCCCCAGCCGCCCGCGGCCTCCTGGGACAGGTCGACGTCGTCGGGCCCCAGCCGCAGCGGGCCCGAAGGCAGGTCGATCGTGACCTCGTCCCCCGAGGCCAGGGCCGACGCCAGCGTCCCATCGTCGGCGTCGAGCGCGGCGGCCACCTCCTTCACCCGCGCCCCCAGCCGGGGGCCCAGGACCCGGTAGCCGGGCCGGGCTCGCCACCCCCCCAGCGCCGGGGCGGCCTCGGCCAGCTCGATCGCCTTCACGTTCAGCTCGTCGGCCACGTCGTCGAGGAGGGGCCCAAGCTCCTCGGCGTCCCCGGGCAGGTGGACCACGGCCCTGGCCAGCGGCTGGCGGACCCGGACCCGGGCCTCGGTCCGGGCGGTGCGCCCAAGCGTGACGATCTGGCGGGCCACCGCCATGGCGGCCTCGAGGTGGCGGTCCCGCGCGGCCGGATCCGGCTCGGGGTACTCGGCGAGGTGCACCGAGTCCGGAGCGCCGTCCCGGCCCGCGGCCAGCGTCCGCCAGACCGCCTCGGCCACGAACGGGGTGATCGGGGCGAGGAGCCGGGCCAGCGTCGCCAGACACTCGGCGAGCGTGCGGTGGGCCGCGGCGGTGTCGGCCGGGCCGCCCCGGTCGGCGGCGTTCCAGAACCGGGGCCGAGCCCGCCGCACGTACCAGTTCGAGAGGTCGTCGACGAGCCCGGCGATGGCCCGGGCCGCGGCGGTGGCGTCGTAGCCGTCCAATCCCCGGCGGGCCTCCTCGACCGTGGCGTGGAGGCGGGAGAGGATCCAGCGATCGAGCGGCGGACGGTTGGCGAGGGGGGCCTCCGTGGTCCACGGATCGATGTCGTTGGCGTTCGCGTACAGCACCAGGAAGGCGAACGTGTTCCACAGCGTGAGCAGGACCCGGCGAACGCCGTCCTCGATCGCCTCCATCGACACGCGTCGATCAGCCCACGGCGACCCCGCGGCCACGAAGAACCACCGGAGGGCGTCGGCCCCGTACCGGTCCATGACGTCCATGGGGTCGACGACGTTCCCGAGGCGCTTCGACATCTTCCGCCCGTCCCGATCGAGCAGGAGGCCGAGGACCACGCAGTTCCGGTACGAGGTCCGGTCGAACAGGAGCGTCGACTCGGCCATCAGCGAGTAGAACCACCCGCGGGTCTGGTCGATCCCCTCGGAGATGAAATCGGCCGGGAATGAGTCGCGGAACGCCTCCCCGCCGCGCCCGAGGTCGGGGTGGTAGCCCCACTGGGCGTAGGGCATGGCCCCGGAGTCGTACCAGGTGTCGATGACCTCGGGGACGCGGCGAGCCTCCTGGCCGCACCGGGGGCAGGGGAGCGTGACGTCATCGATGGCCGGCCGGTGCGGATCGACCCCCGTGACGTCGCGGCCGGCAAGGTCCGACAGCTCGCGGAGAGAGCCGACCACGGTGACGTGCGTCCGCGGGCACCGCCACACCGGCAGGGGCGTGCCCCAGTAGCGCTCCCGGGACAGGGCCCAGTCGACGTTGTTCTCCAGCCAGTCCCCGTACCGCCCGTGCTTGATGTGGCCCGGGTACCAGTTCACGGACTCGTTGACCTCGAGGAGCCGGTCCTTCCGGGCGGAGGTCCGAATGTACCAGGAGGTGCGGGCCATGTAGAGGAGCGGCGTGTCGCATCGCCAGCACAGCGGGTAGGTGTGCTCGTACGTCTCCGCCCTGAGCAGGAGCCCTCGGGCCCGGAGGTCCTCGATGATCCTCGGGTCGGCGTCCTTCACGAACAGGCCCCGGACGAACCCGACCGAGGTCTCGTCGGTGAACCGCCCCTCGTCGTCGATCGGCCGGTACGTGGGCCACCCTTCCCGCCGGCCCATCTCGAGGTCCTCGGAGCCGAACCCCGGGGCCACGTGGATGATCCCGGTGCCCTCGTCCATCGACACGAAGTCCGCGGCGGCGATGACCCGGTGGGTGTTCGCGTTCACGTTCTCGTACAGGGGCTCGTACCGGACCCCGCCGTCCTCGGTGAGCCTGCGCCCGGGGAAGCGCGCCACCGGCTCCGGGTGATCGCCCAGCACGGCGCCGGCGCGCGACCCGGCCAGGATGACGTCGCCGCCGTCGTGGGGGATCCGGACGTAGGTCTCGTCGGGGTCGACGGCCAGGCCGAGGTTCGACGGCAGCGTCCACGGCGTCGTGGTCCAGGCCACCAGGGACGCGCCGACCAGCGACGGATCGGGGGCCCCCACGATCCGGAACCGGGCGAACACGCTCGGGTCCGTGACCGTGGCGTAGCCGAGGGCCACCTCGTGGTCGGAGAGCGCGGTCCCGCACCGGGGGCAGTACGCCACGGACTTGTCGGCCTCAAACAGGAGGCCCTTTCCGTGGAGCTCCTTCAGCGACCACCACACCGATTCGATGTACTCGGGGTCCATGGTCCGGTAGGCCTGGGACAGGTCGATCCAGAACCCGAGCCGTTCGGTCACGGCCTCCCAGTCGCCGACGTACCGGGTCACCGACTCCCGGCACCGCCGGTTGAACTCCGCGATGCCGAACGCCTCGATGTCGCGCTTCGACCTCGTGCCGATCTCCTTCTCCACCTCGAGCTCGACCGGGAGCCCGTGGCAATCCCACCCGGCCTTCCGGGGGACGGAGTGCCCGGTCATCGTGCGGTACCGGGGATAGAGGTCCTTGAACGTCCTCGACTCGGCGTGGTGGATGCCCGGGCGGCCGTTCGCGGTTGGGGGGCCCTCGTAGAAGACCCACGGCGGCGCGCCTCGCCGGGCCTCGAGCGTCCGCTCGAAGACCCGGGCCTCCTTCCAGAACGCCAGGATCTCCCGCTCGAGCGCCGGGAGGTCGACGTTCGGATCGACCGGCTCGAACCTCCTCACCGCGTGCTCCTCCTCAACGAAAAGCGCCCCGTCCCTCGCCGGGGACGAGGCGTGAGCCCCGCGGTACCACCCCGCTTGACGGCGCCTTCCGGCAGCCGCCCGCTCGCGGCCGATCCGACCTCCGCTGTCACGGGCGGACCCGTACGCCCCTCCCGGCCGGCGCGGCCGCTCGAAGCGGAAGCTCGGGGATGATGTCCGGAGGGACCTCGCCACCGGGCTCGCACCGTCCCCGGCTCGCTGTGGCGGGCCACCCCTCCGGCCCGTTCCCGTCGATGCCTGTGGGGGCATTGTAGCGGCTGCGGCCGGGGGAGGGCGTCCGGTTGGTCCGATTCGAGAAATGCGTTGCCGGGATGGGGGACCCGTGCTACCGTGCGCGCCGCGATGCCGAAGTCCCCGTTCACCAAGAAGGAGCTCGCCGAGGCCCGGAAGCGCCTCGAGGCCGAGCGCGATGAGCTCCAGCGGCAGGCGGAGGAGATCGAGGAGTCGTCGTTCCGGAACCCGCAGTCCGAGCTGACCGGCGAGGTCTCATTCGACGAGGAGTACGCCGACGCGGGCACGGCGACGTTCGAGCGGGAGCGGGACCTTTCGCTGTCGAACAACATCAAGGACCTGACCGAGAAGATCCAGCACGCCCTGGAGCGGATCGAGCAGGGGAGCTACGGGCTGTGCGAGCGATGCGGCCGGCCGATCGAGAGGGCCCGGATCAGGGCCCTGCCCTACGCCACGCTCTGCATCAAGGACAAGAAGGCCGAGGAGCGGGCCGGCTGAGGGGTCGCCGGGCCCTCATCCTCTACGGGACCGCGGCCGTCGTCTACGCGCTCGATCGGGTCACCAAGGTCCTGGCCGAGAACCTCCTTCAGGGCCGTCCGCCGGTCGAGTTGATCCCCTCGGTCCTCCAGCTCCGGTTCACCACGAATCCGGGCGGAGCGTTCGGGCTGTTCGGGAGCGTGCCGGGACTGTTCGTGGTGATCAGCGTGCTCGTCGTGGTGGCGGTCGTCGTGGCATCGCGGGACCTCCCCTCGACGGGTTCCGCCGTGGGGCTCGGCCTCGTCCTGGCCGGCGGCCTCGGGAACCTCACCGACCGGGTGATCCGGGGGCCGGGGTTCTCCGGCGAGGTCGTCGACTTCATCGACTTCCACGTGTGGCCGGTCTTCAACGTGGCCGATTCCGCCCTGGTGCTCGGGGCGGTCGTGCTCGTGATCACCAGCATCCGGCGGGACCGCGCCGTGCGGCGGCACCCGTCGGTCCGGTGAGGCTCGAGGCCACGCCCGGCCGGCTCGACACGGTGCTGGCCGAGTTCGCCCGGGTCCCCCGGGCCGATGTCCAGCGGGCCATCGCTCGCGGGGCGGTGCTCGTCGACGGGGTGGCGAGGCCGAAGTCGTTCCGTCTCCGGGGCGGGGAACGGATCGAGGCCGACCTCGACCTGGGGGCCTCGATCGAGGCCGAGCCCGGCGGCGTACCGATCCGGTACGAGGACGAGCATCTCGCGGTGGTGGCGAAGCCGGCCGGCATGGTCACCCACCCCACCACCACGCGGCGCTCGGGCACGCTCGTGAACCGGCTCCTCGGGATGGGGATGAGGCTGTCGCGCGGCGGCGGCGAGGATCGCCCCGGCATCGTCCATCGGCTGGACGCGGGGACGTCCGGGCTCCTCCTGATCGCGAAGGACGACGATGTCCACGGTCGGCTCACCGGGATGCTGGCCGCCCGGGAGGTGGAGCGGGAGTACCTGGCGCTGGTCCGCGGCGAGGTCGAGCACGAGGCGTTCACGGTGGAGGCCCCGCTCGGACGGGATCGGGCCAGGGTGGCCGTGCGGCGGGCGACCGGGGTCGAGGCCGTCACCGACCTGGAGGTCCGGGAGCGCCTCCCCGGGGCCACGCTGCTCCTGGCCCGACCCCGCACCGGCCGGACCCACCAGATCAGGGTCCACCTCCGCTCGATCGGGCATCCCATCCTCGGTGACCGGGCCTACGGCGGCGGTGGCGACGACGCCCGCCGGCTCGGCCTCCACCGCCCGTTCCTCCACGCCGCGCGGCTGCGGTTCCGCCATCCACTGACCGGCGAGCGCGTCGAGATCGAGGAGCCGCTCCCCGAGGACCTGGTCGGGGCGCTGGACTCGGCGCGGCGGACGGGATAGAGTTGCGACCGCGGGAATTACAGCCGTGTGACTTTTCCACACGATTTCCACAGGGCGTCGGAGGCGAGGGGTAGCTTCGGCAGGATGGGAGAGGCGTCGCCGAGCTTCGTCCACTTGCACACCCACACCGAGTTCTCGCTGCTCGACGGGGCCTCCCGGATCACCGCGCCGGCGGACTCCTCGGCCGTCACGCTGATCGACAAGGTGGCCGATCTCGGGATGCCTGCGGTCGGCATCACCGACCACGGGGCGATGTTCGGCGCCCTCGACTTCTATCGGGCCGCCCGCGACCGCGGGATCACGCCGATCCTCGGGGTCGAGGCCTACGTGGCGCCGGGGTCCCGGTTCGATCGGACGCCGGGGGAGAACGAGGAGCGGTACCGGCACCTCACGATCCTGGCCCGGAACGAGATCGGGTACCGCAATCTCCTCCGGCTCGTGACCGACTCCCACCTGGAGGGCTTCTACCACCGGCCCCGGATCGACAAGGACCTCCTGGCTGAGCGGGCCGAGGGGCTGATCGGGTTCACCGGCTGTCTGGCCGGTGAGGTGTGCCGCCTCCTGCTGGCCGGCCAACGTGGCAGGGCCGTCGAGGTGGCTGCGGGCTACCGCGACCTGTTCGGCTCGGGGAGCTTCTACGTCGAGCTGCAGGACCACGGGCTCCCCGAGCAACGCCAGGTGACCCCCATGCTGATCGAGCTGGCCAGGGAGCTCGGCCTCTCGCTCGTGGCCACGAACGACACGCACTACACCGAGCGGACCCACGCCCGGGCCCACGACGTCCTGCTGTGCATCCAGCAGCCGGGGAAGGTGCTGGCCGACACCGACCGGCTGAAGTTCGACACCGAGGAGTTCTACGTGAAGTCGGCCGAGGACATGCGCGAGCTGTTCCGGGACCTCCCCGAGGCCTGCGACGCGACCCTGGAGATCGCCGCCTCGGTCGAGCGCATCCCGATGCTGGAGCGGCCCCTGGTCGATCGGGCCGAGCCGCTCCACGTCCCTCGGTTCGACCCGCCGGGGGGCGGCGATCACGAGACGTTCCTCCGCGAGCTGGCCGAGGCCGGGGCGCGGGAGCGGTACGGCGATGTCGGACCGGAGGCGCGGGAGCGCCTGGAGCACGAGCTCGGGGTCATCTCCTCGATGGGGTTCGCCGGCTACTTCCTGATCGTGTGGGACCTGATCCGCTTCGCCCGCGAGCACGGGATCCGGGTGGGCCCCGGCCGGGGGTCGGCGGCGGGATCGGTGGTCTCCTATTGCCTGCGGATCACTGATCTCGACCCTCTGCGATACGGGTTGATCTTCGAGCGGTTCCTGAACCCCGAGCGGAAGCTCATGCCGGACATCGATATGGACTTCGACGAGCGCCGCCGCGACGAGATCATCCGGTACGTGGCGGAGCGGTACGGGCACGACCACGTGGCTCAGATCATCACATTCCAGACGATCAAGGGGAAGCAGGGGATCCGCGATGCCGCCCGCGTGCTGGGGTTCCCGGCGAGCGTGGGGGACCGGCTCTGCAAGATGTACCCGCCGGCGCTCCTGGGCCGAGAGTATCCGATCGACAGGGCCCTGGAGCTCTCCCGCGAGCTCGCCGACGCGTACGAGGGGGAACCCGAGGCGAAGGAGATCGTCGACACGGCTCGGGAGCTCGAGTACCTCCGCCGTGAGGACTCGGTCCACGCCGCCGGGCTCGTGATCGGCGACCGCCCCCTCGTCCACTACCTGCCGCTGAAGCTGTCGAAGGACTCCCGCGACGACTCCCGCCGCATCGTGACCCAGTTCGACATGCACGGGGTCGAGGACCTCGGCCTCCTGAAGATGGACTTCCTGGGGCTCCGGACGCTGTCGGTGATCGAGGACGCGGTCCGGATGATCCGGGAGCGCGGGGTGGACCTGGACATCGACCACCTCCCGCTCGACGACGAGGCCGCCTACGCGATGCTTCGGGATGGCGAGACCACCGGCGTGTTCCAGCTCGAGGGCGCCGGGATGCGGTCGCTGATCCGCCAGCTGGCCCCGGACCGCTTCGAGGATCTCATGGCGCTCGTGGCCCTGTATCGCCCCGGCCCCCTCTCGGCGAACATGCACGTCGAGTACGCCGAGCGGAAGCACGGCCGGCGCCCGGTGACGTACCCCCACCCCGACCTCGAGCCGATCCTGGCGCCCACGTACGGCGTGATCGTGTACCAGGAGCAGGTGATGGAGATCGCCGTGCGGATGGCCGGCTACACGATGGGCCAGGCCGACCTCCTCCGGAAGGCCATGGGGAAGAAGATCCGCGAGGAGCTGGTCCCCCACCGGGAGACCTTCGTCCGGGGCGCGGTGGCGAAGGGGTACGAGGAGCGCCTGGCGCAGGAGGTCTTCGACCTGATCGTGCCGTTCGCCGACTACGGCTTCAATGCCTCGCACGCCTGCGGCTACGCGCTGATCGCCTACCAGACCGCCTACCTGAAGGCGCACCACGCGGTGGAGTACATGGCCGCGCTGCTCACGAGCGTGAAGGACGACAAGGACCGGAAGCCGTTCTACCTGAATGCGTGTCGGGTGGCCGGCATCACCGTCCTCCCCCCCGACGTGAACGCCTCCCACCTCGACTTCACGCCGGCGGACGGCGAGATCCGGTACGGGCTCTCGGCCGTCCGGAACGTGGGAGCGGCGGCCGTGAACCAGGTCATCGAGGCCCGCACGAAGAAGGGCTCGTTCCAGTCGTTCACCGAATTCTGCCGGAAGGTCGACCCGGGGGTCCTCCACCGGAAGGTCCTGGAGAGCCTGATCTTGGCCGGGGCGTTCGACTCGCTGGGCTACACTCGGCGCGGGCTCCTGGAGGGGTACGAGAAGGTGGCCTGGCCGATCCTGGGTGAGCGCCGGGCGGAGGCCGCGGGCCAGTTCTCCCTGTTCGGCGGGGGCGGGAACGCGTCTCACCAGATCGATGAGTCGGTCCTGGGCGGCGAGGAATTCGAGAAGGGCCCTCTGCTTCTGCACGAGAAGCAGATGCTGGGGCAGTTCGTGACCGACCACCCCCTGCTCGAGGTGCAGGAGCTGCTCGAGGCCCAGACCGACCGGCAGATCGTCGACCTCCCGGCGCTCGGCGACGGCGACGTCGTGCGGGTCGGTGGCATCGTCACCTCCGTCACGCGCCGGTTCAGCCGGAAGGGCGAGCCTTACGTGGTGTTCCGGCTCGAGGACCTGGCCGGCGGTGTCCAGGTGGTGGGCTTCCCCTCGGTGTACGAGCGGGCCTCGGACCTGATCGCGCCCGACCGCATCGTGCTGGTCCGGGGCCGGATCGACCTCCGGGGCCGGGAGCTCCAGATGGTGGCCTCCGAGGTGCGGGAGCTCGAGTCGACCGGGCCGGGGGCCGGCTCGACCACCGCGGCGGACCCCCGGTCGAACGGGTCCGATCCCCTTCTGCTCTCGGTTCCCACGATTGAGTGCACGAACGGGCTCGTGGCCCGGCTCAAGCAGGCCCTCGCCGCCCACCCGGGCCGGACCGCGGTGGTGCTCCGCCTGGTCTCCGAGGACCGGACCCGCACGCTCCGGCTCTCCGAGGGCTACCGGGTCGAGCCCTCGGCCGGCCTCCTGGCCGAGCTCCGGTCGCTCCTCGGCGCGAACGGCGTCGCTGGGGCCTGAGCCGCCGATACACTTGACCCAAGGCCGGGGTGGAGGAACGGAAGACTCGGCGGTCTCAAACACCGCTGGCCGGAAGGCCGTGCGGGTTCGAATCCCGCCCCCGGCACGCTCGTGGATCCCGTGACCGGTCTCTCGCGCCGTTCCTCGATCGCCCTGGTGGTCGCCGTGGGGCTGGGCGTCGTGGCCAGCACCGTCGCCAGCACGGTCGAGGCCCGCGGCGACGAGGCCTGTCCCGATCGGGGATACGGGTGCGCCACCTTCCACCCGGGCGAGCCGGTCGTGGTGGGGGTTCTCTTCCCGGCCGACGAGCCGGGGCGCTTCGGCGCGCTGGCGTCGACCCTCATACGGGGCACCTTCATGGGGCGCCGCCTGCGGGTCCTGTCCCTCGACGGGCGGTGCTCGGCCGAAGCGGCCTCGGAGGCCGCTCGCGAGCTCGCCACGGATCCGCCCGACGGCCCGCCGGTCGTGGCCGT